>JBAYGL010000142.1:0-10973 GCA_041666725.1 Limisphaerales bacterium | reverse complement strand
GAGTGCGGCAGCCCTCTGCCGCTTTCGGGACGCCCCGAAAAGCGCCAGAGAGCTGGCGCAGTCCAAAACCTCGCGGAAGCACCTGCACGCCCGTGTTTTTTCGCTGTCGCGTTTTTTCGCGTGCCTTCGCCCGGGGCGGTTTCTATCTTCGCGGCTCTTTATGGCGACACTCAAACCGTTTCCCGCCCTCCGGCCCAAGCCCGAACTCGCCGCGCGCATCTGCGAGCTGCCTTACGACGTGATGTCCTCCGAGGAGGCGCGTGCGATGGCTGCGGGCAATCCGCTCTCCTTCCTGCACGTCTCCAAGCCGGAGATCGACCTGCCGCCGGGCACCGACCTCTACTCGCCCGCCGTCTATGCGAAGGGCCGGGAGAACTTCGCGAAGCTCATCGCCGACGGCGCGCTCTTCCAGGACAGCCAGCCGTGCTTTTACCTCTACCGGCAGATCATGGGCGGCCACGCGCAGGTCGGCCTCGTGGCCGCGGCGAGCTGTCAGGAATACCTCGACGGCATCATCAAGAAGCACGAGTTCACGCGCCCGGACAAGGAGGACGACCGCGTCCGCCACATTGAGACGCTCAACTCCCAGACCGGCCCGGTGTTCCTCACCTACAAGGCCGTTGCAGCCATGGACGAGTTCGTCGCGAAGAAGATCGCCACCGCGCCCGACGTGGATTTCACCGGCCAGGACGGCGTGCGCCACACCTCGTGGAGCGTGCGGGACGCGGCGGAGATCGCCTTCATCGCCGGGCAGTTCGCAAAGATTCCGTTCCTCTACATCGCGGACGGCCATCATCGCAGCGCGGCGGCGGGACGCGTCTTCACCGCGCGAAAACGGCAGGGGAGCAGCGGCGGTTTCCTGACCGTCACCTTCCCGCACAACCAGATGCAGATCCTCCCCTACAACCGGGTGCTGAAGGATTTGAACGGCCTCACGCCGGAGACGTTGCTCGCGAAGCTTAACGCGGTTTTCACCATCACGCCCGGCGGCACGCCCAAGCCCGCGCGCAAGCACGAGCTGGCCCTCTACTTCGGCGGGCAGTGGCGCACGCTGCACTTCCGCCCGGAGTTCACAGCCGTGAACGATCCCATCGAACGCCTCGACGTGACCCTGCTGCAGAATCGGGTGCTCGATCCGGTTTTCGGCATCACCGACCCGCGCACGAGCAAGCGCATCAACTTCGTCGGCGGCATCCGTGGCACGGCGGAGCTGGAGAAGCTGGTGAACGGCGGCGAATACGCCTGCGCGTTCAGCATGTTCCCGACGAGCATCGTGGACCTGATGGAGATCGCCGACGCGGGCGGCATCATGCCTCCGAAGAGCACTTGGTTTGAGCCGAAGCTCCGCGACGCGATGTTCTGCCACATGATTTGAAGCGATCGTGCGGAGCGTTCAAATCAAGGATGACTCTCTGCTGCTCTCCAAAATGCATCGGCAACACGCTGGTGCAACTCCCGCTCCAAATCTTGATCGCCTATGTCGCGGTCAACGTGATTGAACAATCCGTCAGTGCCGACCTCCAAAACAACCCAGTCTCCCGTGGGCTTGCGGAGCAAGTCCACGCAACCAAACGAATCCAAGAGGCCAGTCGCTTCAAGGGCGCGGCGGGCTGCTTCCAGTGCCTCGGCAGGTGGCTCATTCAATCGGACGTAACGGGTGCCGCGCGCATGTGCAACCCATGGTGACGACCGGATGCCCTCGGGGAAGCGGCGGGCAACCCAACCGAACAGCTCGTTTGCTGCGCAGTATGTTCGATAGACTTCAGGGCGCTCCAAACGAACAAACTCCTGAATGATGAAATGGCGTGGCCAGTTTTTGGGCTCGGCACCAGCTGTGGTAATCAGCCTGTGCCCGCTCGCTCCACAGCTCGTCGGATACTTGAGGCACCACTCGCTGTCGGCGCGCTCGTGGACGAACCGCAAAACTTGCTCGTAAGTATCGAGAAGCCGCGTCTGCGGGGTTGGAACGTCCTGCTCGCTAAATGTGGCGGCGAGTAGTCGCTTGTCCGAAGCGAGGCGAATGGCCTTGATCGGGATGAAAACGTTGCACTCAGCTGCGCGGTCGGCGTCTTCGACATGCAGTAGATAGTTGAAGCGGCGAGGTTTATCCGAAACATCAACGCACAAGGAAGATGACAGCTGAACTGCCAACGGTTCGAAGCCCCATGCGCCAGCACCACCGTTCAGCACACAACAATCTTTCGGTGAAACGTTCATTGTGACGCTGTGCGTAGAGAGGCCTAAGTAGATGTTGGGCCGCAGGTTTTGTGTCCTACCAGCCTCGATGTTCGTGATCCTACTCTGGACGTAAGGCTGCGTCCAGCATACGGCTTCGGATTGGACGGCATCGTGGCCATGCGAAGCTGAACTGCGAAGATGCGACGCAGTTTCCCGAAAGTTGCCCGGATTCACTCCTTTCCCGCCCCGCGCGCCCTTGCTACAAACACGGCGTGCGGAACACCACCGATTCACTTTGGAAACAGCTCGACGCGCGCAAACGACTCTTTCTGCTCGCCGGGCCGTGCGTGATTGAGAGCGAGGCGCTGTGCTTCGAGGTCGCGCGGCATTTGCAGAAGGTCTGCGCGCGGCTGGGCATCACCTATGTCTTCAAGGCCAGCTACGACAAGGCCAACCGCACCTCCGGCAAGGCGTTCCGCGGACCCGGCCTGAGCGAGGGCCTCGCGGTGCTGGAGCGCATCCGAACGCAGCTTGGCATTCCGGTCATCACGGATGTTCACACGGAGGCGCAGGCGTTCGCCGCTGGCGAGTTGGTGGACATTTTGCAAATCCCCGCGTTTCTCTGCCGGCAGACGGATTTGATCGAAGCCGCCGTCGCCACCGGGCGCATTGTGAACTTGAAAAAGGGCCAGTTCCTTTCGCCAGCTGAGATGAGCCGCGTGGTGGAGAAGGCGAAGCTGGCGGGCGGCACCCGGCTGCTTGTGACCGAGCGTGGAACGACCTTCGGCTACAACAATCTCGTCTCGGACATGCGGTCCATCCCGGTGCTCAAGCAGACGGGTTTTCCGGTGGTCTTCGACGCCACACACTCGGTGCAGCAGCCCGGCGCGGGCGGCGACCGCACGACGGGCCAGCGGGAGTTTGCCCCGCTCCTTGCCCGCTGCGCCATCACCGCCGGCGTGGACGGTCTCTTCATCGAGACGCACCCCGAGCCGGACAAGGCGATGAGCGACGGGCCGAACATGATCCCGCTGAAGGAAATGGCGGGATTGCTCAAGGGTTTCCTCAAGGTGCGAGCGGCGGTGCGCTGATGAACTTCCAACGTCCAACGCTCAACGCTCAACTTTCAACGGGCACGTTCATCGCCAGCGATGTCCTCTGCATGCTGCGCATGCGGCCACTCCTGCTTTGGACGTTGAACGTTGAACGTTGGACGTTGGACGTTTCCCCATTCCTCGCTTAGTCCATGCCCAAGCTCTCCTCCTCCCAGCTCCGCACCCGCCTCAAGCGCATTCGGCTTCTCCTCTGCGACGTGGACGGCGTCCTGACGGACGGGGGCATCTTCATCACCGGCGACGGCGAGTTCAAACGCTTCCATGTCCACGACGGACTGGGCCAGCGGCTCGCGGCACATGCGGGATTGAAAGTCGGCTGGGTGTCCGCGCGGCCTTCGACCATCACCACGCGGCGTGCGGAGGAGCTGAAGACGGACTTCATCGTGCAGACACGCGATGGCAAGGTGCCCGCCGTTGAACGCATCCTGGCCGGGACGGGTTTCGCCTGGAGCGAGGCATGTTTTGTCGGCGACGACGTGGTGGATCTTGGCGTGCTGAGACGCGTGGGACTGGCGATTGCGCCGGCGGACGGCCGTCCGGAGGCGAAGGCTGCCGCGCACTTCATCACGAAGGCGAAGGGCGGCAACGGCTGTGTGCGGGAGGTGGTGGAAATGATTTTGAAAGCACAGGGCAAATGGGCAACGGTCATTGAGCAGAAAGCGACATGAGCCTCAGCTCGAAACAACTCGTTGTGTTGAGCGCCAGCCTGCTTGCCGTCAGCGGAATCGTGGCGGTGCTGCTGGCGAAGCGGCACGACAGGCGCATGGCCATCGCCGGTGCCATGGCTGTGGCGGCCCTGAAAAATCAAGTTTCCGGCACGGCGGCCAACGACAGCACGGCCCGCGGCATCCGCATTCCGCTCTACGAGAACGATTCCAGGCAGCCCACCTCCGTCATGATGGGCCGGACGGCGGTGAGTGCGGAAGGTGGCAAATATCTTGTCACCGACCTGCGCGTGGAGAGCTACACCCACGGCCCCGCCGGCACGGCGACGAACTTTGTGATCGAAGCACCGCAATGCCTGATTGATCCCGCGCGCAAGGTCGCCTCCTCGGACGGACGCCTCGTCGTGTCGCGCGCAGACGGCACCTTCATGACCACGGGCATCGGCTTCGAGTGGCGGCAGCTGGAGTCCGTGCTCAACATTTCCAACCAGGTTGCGACTCATCTGACCCGCGAGGGCCCCGACCACACTCAACAGAAAAAACCATGACATTTCGAACCGCGCTTCTCTCCGTGCTGCTGCCGGCCGCCCTGGCGGCCAGCGCGCAGAACAACTTGTTCAACGTTTCCACCACCGCTCCCGTGACAAAACCTGGCGGAGTCTCCCAGCCCATCGAGGTGCTTGCCGACGGGCCGGGAACCTTCTCGCTGAAGGAGGAGTTCGCCCTCTACAAGATCAATGTCCGCGTGAACGATCCGCAGTTTTTCCTGCGCTGTGATTCGCTCCGTCTGCACCTCGACCTGAAGGCCGGCAAGGGCACCAACCAGCCGGCCGCCGGCGTGACAGCCCCGGCCACCTCGCCCCTCACCGGCCCGATGGGCGGACGCGTGCGCGAGGCGGAGGCGGTGGGCAATGTGATCTTCTCCAACAAGGTTGACTTCAGCCAGGCCTACGCCAACCGCGTCATCTACCAGGCCACGAACGATGCGTTTGAACTGACCGGCAATGCGCGTGTCATCAAGGGCACCCTCACCAACAGCGCGACCAAGATCATCTTTCACCGCGCCAAGGGGCTCTTCGAAGCGATTGGTGACGTTCGCACCGAGGGCAGCTACACTCCGCCCGCCAGCACCAACAGCGCAACGAAGAAGCCCTGACGTCCGATGGAACCAACGCCGCAATCCAGTGCCGGTCCGGAGCCAGCCACCTCCGGCGCGTCCGTCTCCGTGGGCGTGGACACCCAGCCGTTGCTGACCGCCCGTCAGCTTGCCAAGACCTACCGCCACCGTCGCGTGGTGGACGGCGTGTCCATCCACGTCAACGCCGGGGAAATTGTCGGCCTGCTCGGGCCGAACGGCGCGGGCAAGACCACGACGTTCAACATGGTCGTCGGCGTCGTGCGGCCGGACGAGGGCTCGGTGAACTTTCGCGGGCACGACATCACGCACAGCCCGATGCACGAGCGGGCACGGCTGGGCATCGGTTATCTCACCCAGGAACCCAGCGTCTTCCGCAAGCTGAGCGTCGAGGACAACCTGCTGGCAATCCTTGAGACCTGCGTCATGGACGCCGACGAGCGGCAGGTGCGGCTCAAGTATCTGCTGGAGGAACTCGATCTCACCGCGCTGGCCAAGAGCATGGCCTACCAGTTGAGCGGCGGAGAAAAACGGCGGCTGGAAATCACCCGTGCGCTCGTCACCACCCCGAAAATGCTGCTGCTCGACGAACCGCTCG
This sequence comes from Limisphaerales bacterium, assembly GCA_041666725.1. Lineage (GTDB taxonomy): Bacteria > Verrucomicrobiota > Verrucomicrobiia > Limisphaerales > SXTU01 > SXTU01. The sequence goes on along the minus strand of JBAYGL010000142.1, from coordinate 5,282 downwards.
CGGGCATCGACCCCATCGCGCAATACGAGGTCAGCAAGATTGTCCGCAGACTCAAGGACCGTGGACTCGGCATCCTCATCACCGACCACAGCGCCCGCGAGATGCTCAAGCTGGTGGACCGCGCCTATCTCATCCACCGCGGCCAGGTCATCTACGAAGGCAACGCGGAGGATCTCATGAACGACCCGAAGGCCCGCGAGATTTACCTCGGCCCGGAGTTCAACATGTGAAGTAATTCAGCGCCTCTCCCCGGCCTTTTGGAACCTTCCCAAGGTGGTATATGAGGAAGCCGTGGAGGAACTGGCGCAGTTCCATCTCCTGGACGGAACTCAGCTTGAGGAGCGCGAGCGCAGGCCATTCCTCCGTCTCCAGACGTGTATAAATCTGCCGGCTGCCGGGACTCAGCTTCGCCTCATCCATCTCCGGCTGCTGTCCGAGTTCGACGAGGAGCTTGGCCTCGAAGGCCAGCACCGTGCGCGGCTCGCCGATGCCACGAGCCACTTCGCCCAGCAGCGAGAGAAACAGGGCATGGATGGCCGGCAGCGGCGTTTCCGTCTCCGTGGCCTGTTCCAGGAGCGCGGTGCAGTAAGCGGCCTGTTGAAGCGCGTGGAGGTCTTCGCGCAGGCGCGGATGCGTCTGGCGCAGCTTGACCTCGCGGAGCGTGTGCAGCTCCGATCTACGGCTGCGGGCGAAGCTGAAGTCCGCCGCGTAAAACAAATCGAGCTTGCCGCGAAAGGCTGAGTTCGGCCGGCGCGCCCCCTTCGCCACCGTGGCCACACGCCCCAGGTCCGGCGTGAGCCAGTGGACAATGAGGCTCGTCTCCGTCAGCGGACGGGTGCGCAGGATGATGCCGCTGGAAGAGACGGAGTTCAAGCGAGTGCCCGCGAATCACGCGAATGGACGCGAAAGGGAAGGTAGGCGGAACACCGCCGAGACGGGACGGACGCGGAGAAATCAAACCATGCGCAATGCGGGGCCTTGATCCCCGCTGCGTCCGTCCCGCCTCGGCGGTGAAATCTGCTTTGCTTCGCGTTCATTCGCGTGATTCGCGGGCAGGCTTCTTCTCCAGGCTCCGCAGGTTGAAGTGTTGCCCCAGTTTGCGCATCAGCCGGTTTTCCTCGCGCTTCATCACGCGGCGCTTCGCGGGCTGCAAGTCATCGTAGCCGCACAAATGCAGCAGTGCATGGACGGCGTAGCGGACGACCTCGCTCTGCCAGCTCGTCTTAAACTCACGCGCCTGCTTCACCGCGTCCGCCACGCAGATGAAGGCTTCGCCAGAAAGGGGCGATGGGTGATGGCGTCTTGCGTCTGGGGCCGAGTCTCCCGGTTGCGAATAGTCGAAGGTGATTACATCCGTGCTGCCTTCATGCTGGAGGAACTGCCAGTTCACGCGGGCCATCTCCTTGGCGGAGATGAAGTGGAAACCAAGCTCATGCCCGCCGCCCGGAAACTCTTCGGCCAGCACATGGCGCAGGACGCGGCGGAGAAACGGCAGATTGAGCCGGCGGTCGCGCTGACGGTTGCGGAGGGCCAGCGTGACGCGGGGAGCGCGGGCTTCAGCCCGCTTCAGGCTGGATGGGGCGGATGACATCGGAATTCGTTCGGCTCCCGGACGTTGAAGCGGGGCCGAGGCCCGCGTTCCGGTTCACCCGTTGATCGCCCTTCCGCGATGCTCCTCATAGGCCACGATGATGCGCTGCACGAGCGGATGGCGCACGATGTCGCGCTTGGTGAACTCGATGACGGCGATGCCCTCGACTTGTTGCAGCACCTTGACCGCCTCGCGCAGGCCCGAGGTCTTGTGGCCGGGCAGGTCGGTCTGTGTCGGATCGCCGGTGACGACCGCCTTGGAGTTGAAGCCGAGCCGGGTGAGGAACATGAGCATCTGCTCGGGCGTGGTGTTCTGAGCCTCGTCGAGCACGATGAACGAGTTGTTCAGCGTGCGCCCGCGCATGTATGCCAGCGGAGCGACCTCGATGACGCCGCGCTCCATGTGCTTCTCGATTTCCTCGCCGGGCAGCATGTCGTGCAGGGCATCGTAAAGCGGGCGCAGGTAGGGCGTGAGTTTCTCGTGCAAGTCTCCGGGCAGAAAGCCGAGCGCCTCACCCGCCTCGACCGCCGGGCGCGTAAGGATGATGCGGGAAACCTGCCCCTCACGCAGAGCCGAGACGGCCATGGCCATGGCGAGATAAGTCTTTCCCGTGCCGGCCGGGCCGACGCCGAGCGTCACGTCGTGCTTGCGGATGGCTTCGACATATTTCCTCTGGCCGGTGGTCTTCGGGAGGACGGTGCTCTTGCGTTGGGAAGTCTGGATGCGCTCCGAGTGCAGGCTCTGGAGCGCGGCGATTCCCTCGTGCTTCACGACCTCCAGTGCGGAGGAGAAGTCACGGTGGTTGATGGCCGAGCCGGCCTTGATCGAGGCTTCCAACTGCTGGAACAGATGCCGGGCGCGCTCGACCCCGTCGGCTTCTCCGTCGAGGCGGATCCAGCCATCGCGGGCGGTGGCCTTGACGCCGAGTTCGGTTTCGAGCGCCTTGAGGTTGCGCGGGTCGTTGTTGAAAAGCTGCTGGGCGAACCGCGCGTTTTCGTAGTGGAGGGTTTCGGAGGGCATGAGATCAGAGGCTTTGCGCCATCGCGGTGCGGAGCCTGGCGGCGGTTTCGTCGAGGGCCTCGGGCAGAACGTTCGTGCTGCCGGTCACAGGCATGAAGTTCGTGTCGCCGCTCCAGCGCGGGACGATGTGCCAGTGGAGGTGCTCGACGATGCCCGCGCCGGCGACTTTGCCGAGGTTCAGGCCGACATTAAAGCCGTCGGGGTGCATTACCTGGCGGAGCGCCGTCTGCACGCGGCGGAGGAGGACTTGCATTTCAAAGGCTTCCTCGTCGGTAAGTTCCGGAAGGTCGGCCACCTGGCGATAGGGGCAGATGAGGGTGTGGCCGGCGTTGTAAGGATACGTGTTGAGGAGGGCGAAGCAGGTCTTCGCCCGGCAGATGACATGGTGGGTCACGTCATCGCCCGATTGTCCGATGATGGCGAAGAGCGAACGCCCGTCGGCGTCGGCCAGTTTAGGACCGAGAATGTATTGGATCCGCCACGGGGCGTGCAGGCTTTCCATGCGCGGACGCTAGCGAGCGGAAAGCGGGAAGTCAAAGCGGGCGCGTTTGGTGTCCACGCTTCAGCGTGTCTGCGCGTCCCGACACCCTGAAGGGTGGACACCGAGCAAGGGGTCACAGAACCCGCTGGGCGGCGAGCTGGGCCTTGAGCAGGTAGCTGAGAACCTTCACGCTCAGTTCCACGAAGACAAAGGGCTTGGCAATGAGGTCGTTCGCACCGCTCAACGTGGACCGGGCGCGGCTCTGGAAATCACCCAGGCTGGTGACGAAGATGACGGGCGTGTCCTTGTAGTCCGGCTGCGTGCGCAGCTTTGAACACAGCTCGAAGCCGTTCATGCCGGGCATGTCCACGTCCAGGACGATGAGGTCGAAGTGCGTCTCGCGGGCCCTCTGGAGCGCCGCGTCCCCGACTTCGCAGGCGACGCCGCGCACACCGGCCTTCTCAATGGACAACATCACGGCACGCCGGGAAATCTCCTCGTCATCCACGGCGAGCACGCTCGGATCGAAGTTGGTGAGGTGCGGCAGGTTCGCGGCCTTCTCCAGCAGGGTGGAGATGAAGAAGATCGTCTGCGTGGAGGTGCGGGTGGTGGAGACGTTGATGTTGGCGGGCTTGTCGTGCATCTCCTTGAGCAGCGCCTCGTAGGCCGCTGAAATGCGCGCAATGATGTCTGCTCCGACCATTCCCGCGCTGCCGGTCAGCGCATGGATGTGACGGTAGAGTTCGCCGACCGCCGTGATTTTTCCGGTGCGATCCTCGGTTCGGATGAAGTTCTGGTGGAGGTCGCGGATGGCCTGGCTGAACTGCGGGATGCCTGACAAAAACTGGCGGCGCTGCTCGGCCTGGAACGCATCCTCGTCACGGGAGGCGGAGACGGGAGGTGCCGGAGCGGCAGGTCTGGAGGCGGCGGAGGCAGCCGGCGCCTGCCGGGCCGCATCCAGTTTTGCGAGCAGCTCGTGGATGGTTTCGGTGAGTTTTTTCGGGCTGGTGTTGGATTTCGTCAGCACCGTGGTCGCCCCGGCCTTCCACGCGGCGTCGATGACGCTGGACATGTAGGCGTTCGAGAAGACGATGATGGGAAGCTGTTGAAACTCCGGCATCGCGCGGACACGGGCGAGGATTTCAAGCCCGTTCATCCGGGGCAGCATCAAATCAAGGAGGACGATGTCCGGACGGAAGGCGCTGATGCGCTCGAATCCGGCCTGCCCGTCTTCCGCGACTTCGACGTCGAAGCCTTCGACCGCAAACTTCTTCGAGTAGATGCTGCCGATGATGCGGTCGTCTTCGATGATGAGCAGTTTCCTCATGGCGGCGTAAGGGGCGGTGGGCGGGTCAGCGTTTCAACTGCTTTTCAAGAAAGGCTTTGATCCGGGTGAATTCGCGGCTGACCGTCTCCAGTTCCCGCGCGGCCCCGTCGAGCTGTCCCGAGTCCCCCATGCGCTCCAGAGCCCGCAAGGCCGGCACCACTCCTTCCATGCCACAGGTCGCATTTGCGCCCGCAGCACTGTGCGCCACCCGTCGGATTTCGGACGCGTTCCCGGTGGCGATGGCGGCGCGAATGACTTCTATCTGTCCGGCGGTCTGCGTGAGGTAGAGATCCACAAGCTCCGTCAGTCCGTCTTCACCGCCGGCAAGGTCCGTGAGCTTGGCGATGTCCACGGGCGGGGTTTCTTCAGGGGTGGGGGAGCTGGCAGGGTTTGTCATGGCGGGTGTAAGTGCGTCCAGGCTGGTCTTCGGCTTGCGGGAGAAAGTTGTGGCTCCAGAGGGGGGGGCAGCGGGCTCGGTGGCACGAATAAACTTTTTGCCCCACTTTTCGATCATCGAACGCAATGCGTCGGGGCGGACGGGCTTGGGCAGGTAGTCATCCATTCCGGCGGCAATGCAGCGCTCACGGTCTCCCACCATGGCATTGGCCGTCATGGCGATGATGATGTGCCTTGGCATGTTCCCGCTGTCCGACACCTGCTCGAATTCGCGGATGCGTCGCGTGGCTTGCAGACCGTCCATCTCCGGCATCTGCACATCCATCAAAATCACATCGTAGGGTCGTGTGGAGACTGCGGCGACGGCCTCGGCTCCGTTGTGCGCCACGTCAGCGAGGTAGCCCAGCTGCTGGAGCAGGCGGAGGGCGACCTTCTGGTTCACGGCATTGTCCTCGGCGAGCAGGAAG
>JBAYGL010000141.1:0-10974 GCA_041666725.1 Limisphaerales bacterium | reverse complement strand
GCGGGCCCGGGCGTCGCCGCGCTGATCGTGTGCGTGCTCGGCGTGACCATGCTCCTGCCCGACCGCAGGGCATCGCCTGCTGACAGCGCTGCCCGGAGCGCCGCGCAAGCCGCCACGAAGAAGGAGAGCCTGCCGGCACCGGAAGAACGCGGCGCGCGCCCGTCGTTCGATGACGGCCCGCCGTCCCCCGGAGACCGGCCCGGGCCCGGCTTTGGCGATCCGATGGAAAAGGGCAGGGGCGGGCTGGGCATGAAAGGCCTGGGTGGCGGCCTGCGGCACCCGTGGCCACGCCGGCCCGAGCCGGACCGCACTCCGCTTCGTGACGGGCCCATTCCGCAGATGCTCGCCGAGGCCGATGCCTACGCCGCCGCCAACAAGGACGATTTCGTGAACATCATGCACCGCTACGGACAGCTGGAGGACAAGGCGGCCGGCACCCAGTGGGAGAAGGAGGTCTCGCGCCGTTTCGACCAGGCCCGCCAGCAGATGGACGCCGCGTCCAGAGCCTACATGGCGCAAATGGAGGCGAAGATGGAGCCGCTGATACAGGCCAGGAAGTTCCAGGAAGCCTACGAGGTCTGGCGGGATTTCCCCCAGCGCCTGCAGACGCGCGAATCGGACCAGGAAATTTTGCAATTGCTGCGCCGACGCCTGCCGCCGGATTTCGTGCCCCGATGAAAACAAAACCACGATCGGCGGCGGGCTGCTGTTCACTCGAACTGGCGGCGGGAGCGGGAATCCGGGCACCGAAGCGATGGCGTTTGCTCCCCGGCATGATTGCCCTTTGCTCCGCCAGTTTGTTTTCCACCTTCGCGGCCGACTCCGACTGGCCGCGCTTTCGCGGGCCGAACGGCTCGGGCATTGCCGTTGGCGCGCAGCCGCCCACGGCGTGGAGCGACACGCAAAATCTCAAGTGGAAGACCGGACTGCCCGGCCCTGGCACGTCGAGTCCCATTGTCGTTGGCGAACGCGTGTTCCTCACCTGCTGGACCGGCACGGGCACGGTGACCCGCCAGCTTGTCTGCGTGAGCCGTGCCTCGGGCAGGATTCTCTGGGCCAAATCCGTGGTCGGCGAAAACTCGCCGGACCGTTACGACGGTTTTCTACAGGAGCACGGCTACGCCAGCCACACGCCCGCGAGCGACGGGAAAAATGTCTTTGTCTATTTTGGCCGTGGCGGCGCGGCGGCCTTCGATCTCGACGGCCAGCAGCTCTGGCACGTGAAGCTGGGCGACAGTTCGAACGGGAAAAACTGGGGCTCCGCCGCCAGTCCGATGCTCTACAAGGAAACCGTCATTGTCACCGCGACGGAGGAGGCGCACGCGGTCGTCGCGCTCGACAAGGCGACGGGCCGGGAAGTCTGGCGCGCGCCGGGTTCCGCGCTGGAATATGTCTTTGGCACGCCGGTGCTGGCGGGCGACAGCGCGCGGCCCGAGCTCGTTTTTGCGCTGCCCGACGAGCTGTGGGCGCTCAACCCCGACACCGGCAAGCTCCGCTGGTTCGCCACGTCCGGCCTGCCCGGCAACATCGCGCCCGGCGTCGTGGTCGGCGATGGCGTGGTGTTCGCCTTTGGTGGTTTTCCGCAGCTTGGCGCGGTCGCGGTGAGGACCGGCGGCAAGGGGGACGTGAGCGGTTCGCATCGCCTCTGGTCCACCCGCAACAGCAGCTACGTCCCCACGCCCGTGCTGCATGAAGGACGGCTCTACGTCGTCACCGACCAGGGCTTCGCCCTTTGCCTCGACGCGAAGACCGGCGAGCAGGTATTCAAGGAGCGGCTGCCCGGCGCGAGCGCCACGGGCCGGGGCGGCAAGCCCTTCTATGCGTCGGCGGTCCTGGCGAACGGAAACATTTACGCCGTCAGCCGGCGCAACGGCACGTTCGTGATCGGGGCCGGACCGCAGTTCAAGCTCGTCGCGCAAAACTCCCTCGCCTCGGACACCACGCAGTTCAACGCCACGCCGGCGGTCAGTGGCGGCGAGCTGTTCCTGCGTTCGGACAAGTATCTTTACTGCATCGCAACCCGGTAAGCGCTCTCTCATGAAAACCATGCTCCCGCTCCTCACCACGTTCACGGTGTTCGCCACTGCGCTGCATCTCGGCGCGCAAGAGCCGCAACGCCCGTCACAGGGCAGGTCCGGCCAGGGTGGACAGAAGGGCCCGCCCGGCGGACGTGAAGGCGGTTTCGGCGGCGAAGGTTTCCGTCCGCCCGTGCATCCGCTGGAAACCGCGCTCGACGCGAACGGCGACGGAGTCATTGACGCAAAGGAAATCGCCAATGCCGTCGCAGCGCTCAAGAAACTTGATAAGAACGGCGACGGCAGGCTGACCGGGGACGAGTATCGGCCCGCTCCGCCCGCCGGTGGATTTGGCGGACCAGGAGGCGCCGGAGGAAGAAGTTTTGGCGGGCCTCCCGGCGGCAGGGGACAGGATGGTGAGTCACGCCGTCGCCCCGAGGGTCAGCCGGGATCGGGTGGCGGGCCGCCGGACAGGCCCGGCGATGGAGACGGCGATTTTGCCACGCGTCTCTTCCAGAACGACAAGAACAAGGATGGCAAGCTGACGAAGGACGAGCTGCCCGATCAGATTCAGCGCATGTTCGATCGCATCGACACGAATGGAGACGGGATGATTGACCGCAGGGAAGCCGAGGCGTTTGCCGAGCGCATGAAGCAGCGCGGTGGCGCTCAAGGGCAGGGGCAGGGCACCGAGGGCAAACGTCCGCCGCTGGAGAAGTAGGCCCGGACTCCGAAGCAACGGCAACCGCCGGCGAGGAGCGCGGCCTTCAGGCCGCAGAAACGCGCGCAAGCCAGCGGTTTTCGAGCGATCTTTTCCAGCCGGGCCTTCTGCGGCGTGAACGCCGCGCCCCGCTCCGCCTGCATCCGCTGACTTTGAATTCCCGTTCAATTTCCTGCGGCCAGGTCGTAGCAGCGCACGCGGTCGCGGTGGCGGAGGAAGACCTTGCCGCCGGAGATCGTGGGTGAAGGAATCCACAGCGCGCGGACATTGGCCTTGCCGAGTTCCACGCGATCCTCCGGCGTGGCCTTCATCATCAGGAGATTGTTGCCGTTGTTCACCAGCACGAAGATTTTCCCGTCGGCAACCACCGGCGACGTGATGGAGGAGGCGACCTTCTGGCTCCACGCGATTTTGCCGGTCACCAGGTTCACGCAACGGTGCTCGCCGTCTTCGAACAGATAGGCGTGGCCGTCGTGAATCACGGGGCTGGACTGCGAACGGAGCGCATCGGTCGGGTGGCTCCAAAGTTTTTCCGCGCCGGTGACCGACATCTGATACGCGGCGAACCCGACGCTCGCATTGCGCGAAAGCACCACTGCGCGGTCCCCTGCAATCGCGGGCGTCGAGTCGCCGCCGCCCGGCGTGGTCCAGAGCACCGCACCGGTCTTGAGGTCCACACCGGCGAGTTCGTTGCGACCGTTGCAGACGATGATTGTTCGGCCGTCCTTCCGCCACGCGCTGGGCGAGGCGTTGCTGCCGGCGATCTTGGGCTGGTCCCACAGCGGTTTTCCGGTCGTCGCGTCGTATGCGGCGAGCTTGCCGGCGAGGATGACCACGATGCCGTCCACCGCGAGCGGCGATGAGCCGGGGGCCTTCGCCGGCAGCGGTTGTGACCAGAGAAGTTTTCCGCTCGTCGCGTCCACGGCGTGAAGGTGCGTGCTGCCGATGGCGAACACGCGCCCGCCCGCGACGCACGGCGTGCTGGAGCAATTGCGGCCCCTGGGTTCGCCCGGCGTCCGGGTCATCCAGAGCGTTTTGCCGGACTTCACATCGAGACAGACGACGGTGTCTTCCGCCACGCGTTTGCTGGGCGGCACGGCCGCAAGCACGGCGGCCTTCACATGGCCGGCGAAGCCCTGATCGTTGACCCATTTCTCGAATTCAATCTGCGAGGCAAAAGGTTTTTCCACCCGCGCTTGAAGCTTGTCGTAGTCCCCGAGCGGAATGGCGAGCGCGCCCTTCTTGAAACGCCCGCTGACGAAGCCGCTGAAAAGCTGGCGCTGCTTCTTGTCGAGGTTCTCCTCGATGAATTTCTGCGTGAACTCATCGAGCTTCGCACCGCGCAGCGTGGGCGGGAGCGATTCGCGCGTTGCCTCGATTTTGGCGATCAGTTCCTTGCCGAGGCTGGCGGGATTTTGATGGCCGAGCTGCGTGCGCAGGATCAGGTCCGTGATCGTGCGAGTCTCGCTCGGCTCATTGCGGTGCCACACGACGGACAGATAGGCCCGCCCGCCGGCGACGATCACGCTGCCGTGACCTCCATCGTCGTCGCTGGGAATCGGCTCGCTCTCCCAGAGTTTGGGCGGACCGTCGGTGGACCATGTGCTCGTGAGCGCGGGCCCGCCGCGCAGCGCGCCGTTGCGATCCGGTCCACGCCACTGAGGCCAGTCAGATGTTGCGTCCGCAAACAACGGAGTGATGAAACCCAGAAAAAACACGACGGCGAAAAATGTGGTTTTGCTTGGCATGACAGATGGCAGACGCAAACGCACCCGTTGCGGCTTCAACTCAAACTCGGAAGCGGAAACTGGCGCCCACGGAAGAGCACGATATTTGAACACTGCCGGAGCAGGAGTGGTCAACGCAATGTGACAGGACGAAAACACGCGGCGACGAAGCGGATCGGGCCTGTGCGATTGAAGATTTAGCGCTTTCAGCCGCGCTGTGAGCGTGGTGGCAATGGCAAAAAACAACTGGCTTTCCATGCGATTTACAGCCTCTGCGCCTCCGCGTTGAATCTGTGTCGGTTTTTAAAAAAGTTTTGAATTGAACCAGATCTTGTCGATTTGAAATCAATGAGAAAACAGCCTGAAACCGGGTCTTTTTGCACCGAACTGCGTTTTCCTTGGCGTAAAACGAGAGGCTTAAACTTGGGCGTCACGCGCAGACATTGTGGCTCGTGCTCTAATCGGTGTATTTCGACGCGGATGCGAATATGAAAAGCTTATGGCAAAAAATGGTTGGCTCCGTTTTTCGTTCTGTAGAGACTGGGAGGCGTGAAGAACGAAAACCAACCAGATCTGAACAACCAACCGATAGCGCAGCCGTCGGGCCATACCTGGGTGGCCTCGGTGGTGCGCTGGGGCACTGCAGCCGCGGGCGTGCTGGGTGCCGTGATGATGGTGTCCTGCTCCACGGTCTCCCGGACCGTCATGGACATGCCGAACATTCCCGGCGCTGAGTTCGTCGGGAACGAGAACTGTTCACAGTGTCACGCCGAGACGGTGCGTGACTTCCACACCTCCACACACGCGCGACTCCAGGCCAAGGGCACCAACGCCGTCCAGCTCGGCTGCGAGGGCTGCCACGGGCCGGGCAGTCTGCACGCGCAAGCCGGCGGCGGACGCAACAACATCCTGAACCCGCGGCGCGACTCGGAGACGTGCTTCAAGTGCCATCTGGACAAGCGCGGTGAATTTTCACTGCCGCACCACCACCCAGTTCTTGAGGGCAAGGTCAGCTGCGGCGACTGCCATAATCCGCACAAGGGGTCGATGATCGCGGGCGGCGGCACGCAAATGACCTCGGAGAAGGAGACCTGTGGCAAGTGCCACACGGCGCAGATGGGGCCGTTCGTGTTCGAGCACGAGGCGATCCGGGAAGGCTGCACCACCTGCCACAAGCCTCACGGCTCGGTGAACCGACGTCTGCTGACCGAGCGCAACTCGACGCTCTGCCTCAAGTGTCACTTCCAGGAGCAGCAAACGGCCGGAGCCCTTTATATCGGCGGAGGAAATCATGCTACCGGCAGAATGAAGGAAGGAACCTGCTTCAGTGGCGGGTGCCACGAGGAAGTCCACGGTTCAAACGTCCATTCGTCCCTTCGCTATTAACTTCGAGACACCATGAACACCTCAAAACATTCCCTCCTCAATCCAACCACGGGCCGCGCTGTCTCCGCCCTGTCACTGGCTCTCGCGGTGTGCGCATCGCCACGCGCTGAGGCACAATCGACCGCCACCAACAAGGTGGCCGACCCGAAGAAGGCCGCCGAGGCCGATCCGAATGCGGAGCCAGTCAACTGGATTACGCTCGGAGGCGGAGGCGTCTCCATCAGTGGCGACAAGGCCCGGTTCCAGGAGCGCTACGGCAAGCAGCAGGGTGGCCTTGGCGGGCTGAAGGACTTCCATTACGAGATGATGGTCGGCCAGAAGGGCATGATCGAGCTGGATGGCAAGGCCATGTATGGAGACGAAGATTACTCCGTGAAGCTCAAGTGGGTGGACCCGGAAGTGGGCTTTGTCCGCGGCGGATTCCGCCAGTTCACCACATGGTATGCCGGCGGTGGTGCCTACAATCCCTCGACAGGTCTGGCCATTTCTCAAGGAGACAATGAACTCAGCCTGAGGCGTGGTGAGTTCTGGATCGAAGGCGGGTTGACGCCGCCGGATGGGCCGATGCTGACCCTGAAGCTGTCCCGGGAGTATCGCAAGGGCATGAAGGACTCGATCGAGTGGACTGAATCGAACAATGTTCTTGGCAACGTCGTTGCTGGAACGACCCGGTGTGTGATGCCCAGCTTTCGTGAACTCGACGAAATCAGAAACCGCATTCAGGCGGACTTGAAGCACACGGTTGGCAAGACGGATTATGGCCTGGCCTTGCGTCTGGACATGGTGGACAATGACAACAAGTTTAAGTCCAGCCGGTATGTTACGAGTGTGACTCCACTCCAGTATGTCACTCAACGTGACGTGTTCGAGTCGGATCTGTTCCACGTCCGCGGAACCACCGAGTCACGTCTGAATGACCAGACGATGCTGACCAGCGGCTATTCCTACACCCGGATCACCACGGACATAACGGGCGGGAGCCGCATTTTTGGCACGGGCTGGGATGTCCCTTACAGCCCGGCATTTCCTTCAGCCAGTCCTTACGTCAGCGTTTCCGGAGGTTCGATTGTGAACCAGTATGTGATGAATCTGTCACTGCGCTTGGAACCGTTCCAGGATTTTGTGATCGTTCCTTCGGTGCGCGTCGAGCATAACGACACGAGCGACAGCTCTTTTTATACCACCGGGCCGGTTGCACCGGCGCTGCCGGTAAATAACTCCACTGCGTCGGCAACCGGCCTCCTGACCGTTAATGAGGCGCTTGAAGCGCGTTACACGGGCGTCACCAACTGGACTTTCTATGCCCGTGGTGAATGGTCGGAGCAAAACGGTGCCTTGCAGGAGTTGACCACATCCGGGCCAATCTACCGGAAAACCGAGTCGGAACGTTTCACCCAGAAATACACCCTGGGTGCCAATTGGTATCCGCTCCGTCGGCTGTCCTTCTCGGGGCAGTATTATCACAAGACCGCCGAGAATAATTACGCCAATGCGTGGGATAGCACGTCGAACGCAAACCTGCCGCTCCCCGGCGGCAGCGGCAATCGTTATCCCGCCTTTATTCTCCAGCACAGCTTTGAAACCGATGACATGAACGTGCGCGCCACCTGGCGTCCGCTGCCCAATGTCACGGCGGTGACTCGTTACGATTATACGATCTCCACGATTCACATGCGGGCTGACCAGTTGAACAACGTTGAAAACGCGAAAACCGTTGCGCACATCGCCAGCCAGAGCCTGAGCTGGGCGCCGTGGTCCCGGTTGTTCCTGACGGGCAGTTTCAACTATTCGCTGGATTCCACGAGCTCCGCCTCTCAAAAGGTCGGCGACCTTTTAACCGAGGCCCGCAACGACTACTGGATGGCCAATGCAGGGCTGACGTTCATCGTGGATGACAAGACGGACCTCACGGCGAACTACTCCTACTACAGCGCCGACAACTACGTCGACAATTCCCTCTACGCCATGCCCTACGGCACCAGCGAGAACGATCAGACGTTCAATGTCGGGATCAAGCGCAACTTCACCAAGACGGTCAGCGGCTCGTTGAGCTATGGCTACTTCATGCACAACGAACCCAGCTCCGGCGGGCTTTACAATTACAACGCCCACCTTATCTTCTCGTCGCTCACCTATCGCTTCTAAAACCCATATGACTACGAAGAAAACACTGCTACTCACGGCCGCGACGCTCCTGCTGGCCGGCGCTCAGAACCTCAGCGCTGCGGATGTCGCGGCAAACTGGACCAAGCATTGCGGTTCCTGTCACGGTGCTGATGGCACTTCCAAGACCAAGGCCGGTCGCATGGCCGGAGCCAAGGATCTCACGGACGGAGCTTATCAGAAGCTGTTCACTGATGCGCAGCTTGTTGAGCGCATCAAGGGCGGCGTGATTGACAACGGCAAGGAGAAAATGAAGCCGTTCAAGGACAAGTTGAGCGATGATGAAATCAAGGCGCTGGTGGCGCGCGTGCGGTCCTTTAAAAAATGAAGTGATGCAGGATTCCGGAGGAACAAATATGAAAAAGATTACCACGATCGCATTCCTCATGGCCGCCACTGCGGCGGGGACTTTGTTGGCGGCGGATGTTCCTGCCCTGTATGACCAGCACTGCGCCTCCTGCCACGCCAAGGACGGCAGTGGCAACACCAAGATGGGCCGGAAGAACGGCGCGAAAGACTATCGCGACCCAAAAGTTCTGGCAGCTGTGAAGGATGACCAGGCATTCACGGCCATCAAGGAGGGTCTCATCGAAAAGGGGAAGGAGCGCATGAAGGCGTTCAAGGAAAAGCTTAAGGACGAGGAGATCAAGGCGCTGATCAGCCACTTGAAAGAGCTGAGCAAGAAATAGCGCGGTTGTCCGCGCTGCCGTTGTTATTTGACTGTAACGCGCCGCGCAAGGCGTGAGCGGCTAACTCCGATTTGGATTATGAATTCCGATGGCAAGCAAAGATTCGTGATGGCCTGCTTGACGGCGGTGTCCCTGGGGTTGGTCGGCGCGTTTCTCCTGGATCTGTGGGGCCGGCCGGCCGCCATGGCTCCGATACCGCTCACCGACCCTCAATTCACCAACACCAGCACTGTTCGCGTGTCCGGCGCGCAACTGATCAGCACCGGCGGTGATGCCTCGGGTCTGGATTGCTACGCATGCCACGACCAGAAGAAGCCCAGCAAACTGAAGTTTGACGCCCGGCAGAACATCGTTCTCCCGGTGGAACATCAGGACATCGTGCTGGGCCACGGCGGGCACAACCGGAACAACAACTGCTTCAATTGTCACGATGAGACGAATCTTCTGTTTCTGCAGACGCGTGACGGCCGGCAGCTGAAGCTGCTTGAGAGCACGCCGCTGTGCGGGAGCTGCCACGGCCCGACTTACCGTGACTGGGAAGCGGGCGCCCATGGGCGCACCAGCGGTTTCTGGGCGCGTCAGCTCGGGCCGATCGAGCGTCAGAACTGCGTCTCCTGCCACGATCCGCACAAGCCCAAATTCCCCCCGCAAAAGCCGGGGCCGCAACCGCACCCGCTCCGCCCGGCCGGGGAGCAAGCCAGGGGGCACTGATATGTCCGAGCTACAAAACAACCTCACAAAGCCGCTCGAAGCGCCGACAGACCGCCGCAGTTTCCTGCGCAACTCCGCGGTCCTGGCTTCCGGTTTCGCCGCTCTCGCCGCCAGTCTGGCACCCTTGCGCGACCTCAAGGACTTTACTTCCGTGGATGAGTTCATGCAGAAGTATTACAAGGAGCTCACCCCGGACGAGATGTCCAAGGTTCTGAAGAGGATCGAGGCGCAGGTCGAGCGCGAGTATGGCCTGCGTCCCCATGTGCGCGATCTCAAGCCGATGGACGGCGTGGAATTCGTCTATTGCCTGAACCTCACGCGCTGCATCGGCTGCCGCAAATGCGTCCATGCCTGCGTCGCGGAAAACAACCAGTCGCGCAATCCTGAGATTCAATACATACGGGTGCTGCGGATGCCGCACGGGTCGATTGACATGGAGAAGGCGGTGCATAACTACTCGCCGGAATCTGTGCCCGAGAAAGGCTTCTTCTACATGCCGGTGCAATGCCAGCAGTGCGCGAATCCGGCCTGTGTCAAAGTCTGTCCGGTTCATGCCACCTGGCAGGAGAAGGACGGCATCACGGTGATCGACTACGACTGGTGCATCGGCTGCCGCTACTGCGAGGCCGCGTGCCCCTACTTCGCGCGCCGGTTCAACTTCACCAAGCCGTCCATACCAAAGGACAAGCTCAATCTCGACATGGCCTACCTCGGCAATCGCCCCCGCCGGCAGGGTGTGATGGAGAAATGCCACTTCTGCATCCAGCGCACGCGTGTTGGGCGCTATCCGGCCTGTCTGGAGGTTTGTCCCACCGGCGCGCGGAAATTCGGCAACATTCTCGACCCGAACAGCGAGGTTTCCTACATACTCCGCAGCAAGCGGGTGTTCATCCAACTCAAGGAGGAGATGGGGACATCGCCCCGGTTCTTCTACTACTTCGACGTATGAAGACAGCCATCCGGAACTATTTGGTCTTTCTCTGGCGGTGCGCGAAGGTTTCCGTCGTGGGCGACTGGCGTTATTACGCCTGGGTGGGCCTGCTCGGGATCTTCTGCCTCCTTGGGTTGAACGCCTACGCCAAACAGCTCGTCCAGGGCCTGATCAGCACCGGCATGAGCGATGAAGTATCCTGGGGGGTTTACATCGCCAACTTCACCTTCCTCGTCGGTGTTGCGGCGGCGGCTGTCATGCTCGTCATCCCCGTTTACATCTATGACAATGAAGAGTTGCACGATCTGGTGATCTTCGGCGAACTGCTGGCGGTCGCCGCGATCATCATGTGCCTGCTTTTCGTCACCGTTGATCTCGGGCGCCCTGACCGCTTCTGGCATCTGATTCCCATCGTCGGGCAGTTCAACTTCCCCGCTTCGATGTTGAGCTGGGACGTGCTCGTGCTCAATGGCTATCTTCTCCTCAATGTCTACATCTGCGGTTACCTGCTCTACTGCCGCTACGACAAGAAACGGCCGTCCAAATGGTTCTACATCCCGTTTGTGTTCATCGCGATCTTCTGGGCGGTTTCCATTCATACCGTCACTGCGTTTCTCTACGTGGGTCTCGG
>JBAYGL010000140.1:0-10996 GCA_041666725.1 Limisphaerales bacterium | reverse complement strand
CCCAGGCACAGGAATGTCTTCGCCGATCCGGGTGAAGCGGCCGGATCATGCCCATCACCACGCACCATGATTTCCGCGCTCGCGCCGTTGTCAGAAGCGAAGAGGATGACCGTATTTTCAAGCTGGCCCATCGCCTTGAGCTGCGCGATGACACGCCCGATTTCACGGTCCATGCGGTCAACCATCGCCGCGTGGACGGCCATCTTCGCGGCCTGGAACTCACGCTGCTCGGTCGTCAGTTCCGTCCACGGCAGCGGGCGGTTGATCTCGCCGGAGCCGAGCTTTGCCATCGCGTCGGGGAAGGCATACGGCGGGCCGACTTCCCGCTCCATCGGGGGCAGCGGGCTCGTGATGATGCGGAGGCCGAGCATCCGCTGGTAACGCTCGGTTTGGAGGACGTTCCAGCCGTCCTGATAGCGGTTGCGATATTTTGCGACGTCCGCCGCCGGCGCGTGCAGCGGGAAGTGCGGCGCGATGAAGGCGAGGTAGTGGAAGAAGGGCCGGCCCGAATATTTCTCGGCATGTTCCTTGAGACACTTGATCGCGTGTTCGGCGGTTGCAGTGGACGAGTAGTAGTCGTCGGTCTGCGGCACCGGAACGCCGTCATCGGTGGTGCCGCCGGCCTTGAAGTGGTTGTTCTGTCCGCCGCCGATCTCGTAGCTGTGGTCGAAGCCGCACTCGCCCGGCTTTCCATCGAGGTGCCACTTGCCCGAGTGATACGAGCGATAGTCCTGCGACTTCAACATCTCGGGCAGAAGCCGCGCCCAAGCGGGCCGCACGCCTCTTCCGCCGCTCTGCACGCCCGCGACCGTGTCGCGCCGGATTGCCTGCGCGTAGTATCCGGTGAGCAGGACCGAGCGGGAGGGCCAGCAGCGCGCGGTGTTGTAGAACTGGGTGAAGCGCAGGCCGTCTTTGGCAAGCGCGTCGAGATTCGGGGTGGAAATCTCCGAGC
Organism: Limisphaerales bacterium; assembly: GCA_041666725.1. Lineage (GTDB taxonomy): Bacteria > Verrucomicrobiota > Verrucomicrobiia > Limisphaerales > SXTU01 > SXTU01. Next base: position 10,044 of record JBAYGL010000140.1, on the reverse strand, counting down.
CGTAGCAGCCGAGGTCGGAGTAGCCGAGGTCGTCGGCGAGGATGACGAGGATGTTGGGCCTGGTTTTCCCGCCGGCGTTGGCCTGGCCGCAGAGAAAGGCAAGCAGCGTGAACAGGATGAGAACGGATTTCATGGATTAAGCTTGGTGGTTCGATGTTTCATTTCTGCCGCACGGCAACGGGGAGTTCATCTTACATTTTTCTTTTCATTCTTGCCGCCGCGCCGGACGCCGGCGGGATCGAGGTAGGGCGGACGGTCGAAGGCGTCATCGAGTCGCGGATCGTTCGTGGCGTGCAGAACCTTCATCAGGCGTTCGCTCAGTTCGCGTTTCGTCTCCGCACAGGACGGATCGGCGGCGATGTTTTTCATCATGAAAGGGTCCTCCCGCAAATCGTAGAGTTCCTCCGCCGGCCGTTTTCCGTAGCAGAGATCAAACACCGGGCGGACGGACGGTTCGTCTCGATGCGCAACGATCCACGAGATGATTCCGCCCCGGCCAAGCGGATCGCCCGGAAACGAGCGGTCTGATGGGTCGCCGCAGGGCCACCGCTCCGGTTTGAAATTGCGCACATACTCGAAATCCTTGGTCCGTATCGCGCGCACGGGATAGGGGGAATTGTCAGGCCGGACGGAGGTTTCGTGCCGTTCCCGGCCCACGATCACGGCATCGCGCGCGGGGTCGATCTGCCCGGACTTTTCAGACTGAAGCAGCGGGAGCAGGCTGCGCCCGTCCATGCCCTGGGGCGACTTCAGACCGGCGGCTTCAAGGAACGTGGGCGCCAGATCAATCAGGCTGACAAAGTCGTCCACCACGCGGCCCGGTTTGCGCAGGCCCGCCCCCCAACGGATGATGAGCGGCGCGTGGACGCTGTGTTCATACACCTGGGCCTTGCCGCGCGGGATGTTGATCCCGTTGTCGCCCGCCAGAACGAGCAGGGTGTGCTCCAACGCACCGGCTTTTTCGAGCTCGTCCACAATCCAGCCCACTTGCTGATCCAGCGTCAAAACCTCGCCCAACGCGTCCGACATGTCTTCCCATCCGGGCGGGAGATCGAGATAGGCGGGGAGTTTTCCTTTGAAAGAATCGGGATCGAGTCCCCAGAGGGCTTTGCCCGAACCTTTGACAAAGCCGCGATGCGTTCCGACCGGACCAAAGATGTGACAGAAGGGAGCTTTGTTTTCGCGGGCCTTTTCAAGGACCGTCTGAACGTTGCCACGGGTCATGCGTTCAAACGCCTTGAGCGCCGCATCGCGATCCACATGATGATCTCTCACGTATTTGCCCAACCCGACGTTTTCCTTGATGGGGATGTCCAGGGCGGGATACCAGCTCGGCAGCCCCAGACTGTTGTTGCGGTGGACCCAGGGCGAAAGCGTTTTACCGGAGCTGGTGAGAAAATATCCCGCGCGCTGGAGCTGCGCGCCAAATCCCGGCAGCGCGGCGCCGGGATCGGCGACATTGTCCCAGCCGGGGTCCGTCGTGTGGAACGCCGTCTTACCCGTCCGCCAGAAATGACAACCGGTGGCGATGCTGGCCCGCGAGGGAGTGCAGGAAGAAACGCTCACAAAGGCATTGTTGAAAAGCATTCCCTCCCGCGCCACGCGGTCAATGTGAGGCGTGTGGATCACGTCATTCTCACTTGGCCGTGCCGGATTGCGATAGCAACTGGCGTGGCGGCCCCAGTCATCGGCGAGGACGAAGAGGATGTTGGGTCTGGTTTTCCCGGCGGCGTGGCTGGTGAGACCGGACACCAGGCCGCAGAGGATGGTGGTGAGGATGAGTTTCATGTGTGATTGGCGGGCTTTCGGATCAATCCGGGGCCTGCGTTCCACGACGCTTTGGCTTCTTCTTTTCTTCCGCAATGCGCTGTTCGATGAGCCGCTGCTGCCCGGGAACGCGCGACCACCAGTATTGCATGTTGCCATCGCGCAGTGCGGGGGCGTCGCCGCGCATCTGCTCGATGAGCAGCGCCTGCATTCGCGCGAGAATCCCGGGGTTTTCGGCGGCGAGGTCGTGAAGCTCGCGCGGGTCCCGGGCGATGTTGAAAAGCTGATCGTCTCGATTGGGGCCGATCATGTTGGCAAGCGCAAAGCGGCTGGTGCCGCGAGTGACAAGCTTCCAGTCGCCATCGTTCAGCGCCGACATGCCGCCGATGTATTTGAGGTAGAGCAGCCGTTTTGCCGGCCCGGCGACGGTTCCATTGAGCAGGGGCCAGACATCGGTGCCGTCGGGCTTCTGCGCGGCCGGCACCGCGGTCCCGGCCAGGGCGCAGAAGGTGGGCAGCCAGTCCACGACGAAGACGGGCGCGTCGAGTTTGCGCGGCTTGAGCCGTTCCGGCCACCACGCAAACGCGGGCACGCGGATGCCGCCTTCATAAGTGGTCGCCTTGTGGCCGCGCAGTTCACCGGGGCTGCCGCCGTTCTGCGACGGGTTGTCGTCCACGATCTGCGGGCCGTTGTCGGAGGTGAAGACGACGAGCGTGTTCCCGCCCTGCTTGGTCTCCTTGAGCGCGGCGATGACCTGGCCGATGCCGTCGTCGAGCTGCGCGACCGTGGCCGCGTAGCGCCGTGCGCGGTCATCCTCCTTGGGGTCATCGGCGAATTTCACGGCGGAAAATTTCGCCAGCCAGTCCTTCGGCGGATCCAGCGGCGTGTGCGGCGCGTAGTGCGCCAGGTAAAGAAACCACGGCTTCTCCCTGCCAGCCTGCTCACGCAGCCACGCGATGGACTGGCGCGTGAGCAAGTCCGTCGTATGCACGCCCTCCTCGGTCAAAGGCCGGCCGTTGCGCTGCCAGAAATCACCGGATGCATCGATCTTCCCCAGGTGGCGGAAGGGCGGGATCGTGCCGTGCAGCGAGCCATAGGTTTGCTCAAAGCCCCGCTCCCAGGGCCGCTGGCCTTGCGCCGGCCCGACATGCCATTTGCCCGCGATCAAGGTGGTGTAACCCGCGTCACGCAGCACCTCGGGCAGCAGCTTGAGACCAGGCGGGAAACCCGTGCCCGCCCCGCCGCGACTGTGGGTGATGTCATAGCGGCTGGACCAGACGCCGCTCAACAACGAGGAGCGCGTGACCATGCACTGCGGCATGACGTAGTGATGATCCAGCTCCACCCCTTCGCGCGCGAGACGGTCCAGGTTCGGCGTCGGAATGCGGCCGCCGTGATAGGATACATCACCCCAGCCGAGATCGTCCGCGACGATGAGCAGGATGTTTGGCGGAGCCGCGTGAACGGTCACGCAGAGGAATGAAAGCAGGAGGAGTGATCTCATGATGTGCGGCCGGCACGCGTGGTGACTTCGTGAATGCGAGCCTCGTAGTCGCGGTGATTGGCTCATTTGCGGTCCGGGGCGGATGTCACCGCAAAGATGCTGGCGCTGCGGAGTGAGAAGCGCAGGCGGATGTTACGCCCGAAGAGTTCGCGGGCGGATTTGCCGTTCCACCGCAACGGCAGATCAATCTTGTCGGCGTTTTGGATCACGCACTTCTCCCGCTCGAATCCCGGCACGACTTCGCCTTTGTCGTCCAGCACGGCGACCATGATGTAAGCCTGCTGCGCGGCAAAGGCACGCTCGGGCGCAGGCGCGGCGGCATTGAGCAGCAAATCTCCCTTTGGCATCTGGAACGGCGTTGTGGAAAATTCCGCGTTGGCCCGCGCGCCGACGTAGCTGATGCGGTCCTGTTTCATGCCGAGCAGTTTGTTGCCGAAGCGGAACAGGGTCATGCCGTTCAGGTTCATCGGATTGTGGGTGACGCAGTAACCCTCGGGGAACGTGTCGCCCAGCGCGTTGATCCCGCGATAGGGGCGCTCCCAGTGAAGTCCGTCGCGGCCAAACCACCACTCCGTGTCCAACTGCGGAGCGTGCTTGAGCTTTGCGAGCGGGCTGGCGGCGTAATTCAGCACCATCGCGTAGCTGCGATCGTGATACCAGAAGCTGATGCAGCGATAAAACTCCATGTCCGGCGGGTCGTTGGCGTCGGACACTGTCATGAATTCCCTGGGCACATGACTTTTTTTGCCGCTCCGGTCCCACAGGTCTTGCATGGACACGTCCGGCTCCCACCGCCGGCCATCGAGACTGGAACGGACAATTTGCACCCGCCGGTCCCGCAGGTCGCCATTGTGGAGACTGGAGGTTCTGCCGCCGTGATCCTGGAGGTGTTTGAGGAACGGCTGGAGGGTTTTGCAGATGCAGACGAAGCGCCCGGCCTTGGGACTCCAGAACAGGCTCATGGAGTCGCCGTCATAGAACGGCGGCTCGTTGGAATGCAGCTTCCAGTTCTTGCCGTCGGGGCTGAAAAACGCCCGGTAGCCCATGCCATTGGTGTCGGTGACGATTCGCAACATCAGGAATTCCTTCGCGTTCGGATTGTAGGCGATCGCGCAGTGCGGCTGCCAATTCGCCGGTGCGGACGTGAACACGGTTTCGACGTTTTCAAACCGCACGCCGTCGCGGGTGGTGGCGCGGACGAGATTCCAGGTGGTTTTGACCTCGGCCATTTGCGCGAACGCATTCGTGAAGTTTTTTATGTTCTTATCCTCGTTGAAGGCCGAACCGTAAACGAGACACGAGCCGTCACTTTGCGGAATGGTATGAATGACCTCAAAACCGGGATTCCCGCAGGCCTGCAACTTTTGCAGCGCGGTGGCCCCGAAGTGGATTTTTCCCCAGGTGTTCGTGATGTCCGGCGGCGAGGAAAAGAGCAGCTTCCAAGCACCGGGAGGAACGCTGGCTTCCTGCGCCGCCACAGGGACGGTATCCGCGCTGGCAGGCTCGGCCGCGTGCAGCCCAGCCAGAAGCAGGACGGCGAGGAGCGTAAGTGTGTGTTTCATAGTTTCGCTTTCTTCGGAGGTTTGTTCTGAGCGGGAGACTTCTTGCCGCCGGGCACGGCGACTCCGGCATCACGGACAAAACCGTCCTGCAACTGCTGCCAGCGCGCCGCCATGTCGCGCACGCGGCCGGGTTGCGCGGCGGCGAGGTCGTGCTGCTCGCAACGGTCGGGGGCCAGGTTGAACAGCTCCCACGCATCATGGTCCTCGCGGGCGGAAACCAGTTTGTAATCGCCCATGCGCAGTGCGCGGTTGCCTTCGTGGTTGAAGAAGACGTGTTCGCGCGTGACGCTGCCATCCTTGGCCAGTGCCGGCGTCAGGCTGCGACCTGGAAATGGCGGCGCTCCGGAGGACGGCACGGGCCTGCCGCCCGCCAGTTCAATCAGTGTGGGAACCAGATCAACCACGTGGCCGACATCATGCCGCAGTTCGCCGCGTGCGGCGATGCCCTTGGGCCAGTGCACGATCAGCGGCGTGGAGATGCCGCCCTCGTGCGTCCAGACTTTGTGGCGTCGGAACGGGGCGTTGCCCGCGCTGGACCAACCCGGCCCGAGACAGAGGAAGGAGCCGGCGGAGCCGGGCGCGGCAGCGCGATCATGCCCGTCGCCGCGCACCATGAGGGTGGCGTCGGTGCCGTTGTCGGAGAGGAAGAAGATGATCGTGTTGTCCCATGCCCCCATTGCGCGCACCTGGTCCAGCACACGCCCGATCTCGCGATCCATCCTGTCGATCATCGCGGCGTGGATGGCCATCTTCGTGGCTTGAAACCGCTTTTGCTCGTCGGTCAACTGCGCCCACGGAACCGCATGCTCGATCTCGCCCGGGCCGAGTTTTTCCAGAACACCCGCCTTGAAGTAGCGCGGCGTGAAGGCCGGCTCCAGCGGTGCAAGCGCGCAATTGACCATCCCCATTTCACGCAGCCTTTTCCAACGCTCCTCACGGACTTGATCCCAGCCCTTGAGGTAATGGTCGCGGTAGCGGGCGATGTCCTCCGGCGGTGCCTGCAACGGAAAGTGCGGCACCGTGAATGCAAGATACGAAAAGAACGGCTGCTGCGAATGCTTCTCCGAGTGTTCCTTCAAGCAGCGGATCGCGTGGTCGGCAAAGGCGGTCGTCGTGTAGTAACCGCTGTCTTTCACCACGGGCGGCAAGGGCTGGTCGTCTTCCAGGATTCTGGCCGGGTTGAAATTCCGGTCGTGATCCTCCAGGTCATACGAATGGTCAAACCCGCCGTCGCCCACAGGACGGGGCGCCCCGTTCACATGCCACTTGCCGGAATGGTAGCTGCGATAGCCGAGGGGCCGGAGGTGCTGCGGCAGCGTGCGGGTCCACTGCGGGAGCCGTCCGCGATTCGGATCCGAGTGCGTCTGCTGCGGGTAGTATCCGGTGATCAGGGCGCTGCGCGTGGGCCAGCAGCGCGCGGTGTTGTAAAACTGGGTGAAGCGCAACCCGCCCTTCGCGAGCCCATCCAGATTCGGTGTGCGGATGTCCGAGCCGTAGCAGCCGAGGTCCGAGAACCCGAGGTCATCGGCGAGGATGATGAGGATGTTCGGTCTGGTCGCGGCAGCGGCGCAGGGATGGCCGCAGATGCCAAACACGACGGCGAGAAGCGGGGGGAGAAGTTTCATCTGGCCTGGCTGGGTCTGGATCGTGTGCGCCTTACTTTGCGGCGGCCTTTTTCTTCGGCTGTTTCGCCGCCGGCTTCCCTCCGGCACCGCGAACGTCGCGTTTGCCCCCGGCGGGATTGAGTTCAGCCAGCACCGCATCAAGGCGGGCGCGTGCAGCCCTGCTCTGCGCCGTGTCCGCCCCGGGCGCGACGGGCTTCTCCACGAACGGCGCATCGCTCATGTCGAAGAGTTCTCCGGCCTCGTTCATCTTGAAGCCCGGCTCGCGCACGAACCAGTTGCCGCCGTATTGCACGTAGGCCCATCCGCGCGGCGCGCCCCTCGCGCCGCGCAGCTGCGGTGCGAAGCTGTGGCTGTCGAACTTCACCCCCTCCGGGGGCTTCACGCCCGCGAGTTCGAGGAAGGTCGCATGCGGGTCGGCAAAGCTCACGATGTCCTGGCTCACCTTGCCGGCGGGCGTCGTTCCCGGCCAGCTCGCGATGAACGGCACGCGCGAGCCGCCCTCCAGCATCGTGCCCTTGTGGCCGTTGAGCTTCCGGCCCCGCACGGGCGCGGCGTATTGCTGGTGGGAGCCGTTGTCGCCGGAGAAAATGACGAGCGTTTTTTCCCGCAGCCCCAGCTTTTCCAGCTCCGCGACAATCCCGCCGACCTGCTTGTCCATGTAGGCGATGTTGTCGTCGTAGCGTTCCGGGTTTTCCTTCCCGCTCACCGCGTCCTTGGGGGAGTCGGGCGTATTTAAGATGGGCCGGTGGACCAGGTGCATGGAGTAATAGAAAAAGAACGGGTGACCCTTGTGGCTCCGGATGAAGTCCACGGTGAAATTCTGGATGACATCGGGCGCGTAGGTGCCTTCCGGCACCTTCACCTCTGCGCCGTTTTTCAAATGCGTCGCCTGCCAATACCAGCCGGCCGGACTCGGATCGGTGGAGTATTCGTCGAAGCCCCACTCGCGCGGCGTCTCGCCCAGCTGCCGCCATTTGCCGGCCATGCCGGTGGCGTAGCCCGCCTGCTTCAGCAGCTTCGCGACCGGCTGCTCTCCCGCCGGCCTCGCGCCCGGCCCGCCGGGCCGCCACGACTCGTTGACGAGTCCGCCGGTGCGGAACGCGTAGCGCCCGGTCATCAGCAGGCACCGCGACGGCCCGCACACCGGCGCGGCGTAGCAGGTCTCGAAGCGCGTGCCCGACGCGGCAAGCCGGTCGATCTCCGGCGTCCTGCGCCTGTCCGCGCCGTAACAGCTGACACCGTCAATGCCGAGGTCGTCCGCAAGGATGAAGAGGATGTTAGGCCTGACCGGCTTTAGCGCATCGGCGGCGTGCAGCGCGGCCAGCGGAGCCAGCAACAGGGCGGTGAGGAGGGTGAGGGTGGGTTTCATGGTGTCTGCCAGGCGGCCCGGCCTCGAAGGCCGGAATCAATCACTCGACGTCCGCCCGGGCCTTTTGTTTGGAAACCACGGGCAGCTCATTGCCCTTGGCATCCCAGGTCCGGTAGTTGTCGAACACCTCGCCGTTGCCGAGGGCGCGCGGATCCTTCGTTTCGGCGAGATAAGCCATGAGCCGGCCTGACATTTTCCTTTTTATGTCCGAGAATTTCGGGTCCGACGCCAAGTTTGTGAGTTCGTCCGGGTCCCTTTGAAGATCGTAGAGTTCCTCCGTCGGACGCGGCCCGAACGACGCGGCATAGAGCCGCCTCAGCTGCGCGTTGTCGTCCTTGTGGGCGATCATGTAGTCCATGGAGGGTCCGCCCCTGCGGCTGTAGTTGTTCGGATCGCGATCAACGGCAAAGTTCCGGATGTAGGCAAACCCCTTCGTGCGGATGGCGCGCATCGGGTAGCTTCCCACATGCCGCTCCAGCCCGACAAACACCGCGTCGCGTTGCAGATCAACTTGGCCCGATTTTCCGGAAAGCAGCACGGGCAGCAGGCTTTTTCCCGTCATCTCCAAAGGCACGGACAGCCCCGCCGCTTCGAGAATGGTCGGCGCAAAATCCGTGAAACAGGTGTAGTCGTCCACCGTCCGCCCTCCGGGCACCCGCCCTTTCCAGCAGATCGCCAGCGGCTGGTGCACGCCCCACTCGTAAACCTGGGTTTTGCCGTGAGGAAACGGAGCCCCGTTGTCGCCCGTGATGATGATCAGGGTGTTGTCATACCGGCCGGATTTTTCCAGCGCGGCGAGCGCCTTCATGGCGTCATCGTTGAACTTTTGAACCATCAGGTAGTAATCGCAAAAGTCACTCCGCACCTCCGGCACGTCGGGCAGGAAACCCGGCACCTGGACTTTCGCCGGATCGATGCCGGCCTTCACACCCGAACCTTTCTTGTAGGGACGATGCGGATCGGTGCTGCCGAACCAAAAACAAAACGGCTGGTCCGCCGGCAAGTTTTTGAGAAACCCGTCGAAGCCCTGTTTGCCGGCGCGCGGGCCGGAAGGATTCTCCGTCCGTCCGCCGGCGGCGAGGTTGGCCGGGGAGTATCCTTTTCCAAGCGAGCCGATGACATAGCCGGCCTTCTTGAGCAGGTCGTTGTAAACGGGGAATTTGGCCGGCAGCGTGCCGAGCAGGTTCGCCCCCTCCTCCAGCCGCCAGAAATTCTGCCCCGTGAACAGCGCCGCCCGGGATGGCGCGCATGACGGGGCATTGCAATACGCACGGTTGAACAGCACGCCGTCGCGGGCGATGCGTTCCAGCGCCGGAGTCTTCACAACCTTGTCGCCGTAAAGCGGCGACGCCGGCCAACCCCAGTCGTCGGCCATCAAGATGAGGATGTTCGGCTTCGCGGACACCCCCTCGCACGGATGCGTGACGAGAAGGCAGACGGAGGCGAGGAGCAAACCCAGGGCGTGGTTAAGTCGGTTCATGACATCCGGTCGCTTTCTATTTGTGGGTTTGGAAATACTGCTCGTCGAACGGCCATATTCTAAAGCTCGCAAACCGGAGCAGGGCCGAACCCATCGGAACCAGGGTGACATGCGTCCGGAAGTTCTGCTCACGATTGTATGTATGCATGCTGCCGACGAGCGTGATCGGCGGCCTGGCCCAGGGTGTCGGATCGCCGGCCTTCAAGTTTCGCTTCAGGGAAAAGCCGAAGTCCTTCTGCTCGCAATCGAGATACAAACCCGAGGTGTTGTAGGCGGTGACGGGAACGATGTTGTATTCCTCGAAGCCGGGGACGTTGAATTTCTGGGTTGCGAGCGGAACCAGCCTGGAAGGCCAGGGTTTGACGAACAAAAGCGGGCCGCGATGGATGGAAACCTCGCCGTTGGGAAGGCCGTTCGTCGTGATCGGGTTTTCAAAACTCACCGTGATTTTGTCCCCCGCCCGCCACGTTTTTGTGATGGTTCGGACGCCCTCCCCGGCGGCCACTGCGGCGCCCGGCGCAGTCACGCGAACGCCACCCGACCAGCCGGGAACCCGGATTGAAAGCGGGAAACCCACCGGCTCGGCCGGCGAAACCGTGAAGGTGATCGTGTCCGAAAAAGGATACGAAGTGTCTTCATCCACCGTCACGGGAACCCCCTTCACGATGGCGTGGACCTTTGACGGACCGAACAGCAACGCCGCCAGTCCGTCGTCCTTCACCGATTTCATCCACATG
>JBAYGL010000139.1:0-11047 GCA_041666725.1 Limisphaerales bacterium | reverse complement strand
GGATCCTTCGCGCTGAAGAGGTAGTCCACGCGGCCGGGGAAATAGACGATCTTGTGGTTGAAATAGCGCGGAGGCCCGGGGAAAAGCCGCTCCGAGGCGATGCCCTTGCCGACATCACTCCAGTATTTGGGCTGCGACGTCCATTCATACCCGGCGATGGCGACGAAGCGTCCGTTGAGCGTGAATTCGTCCGCTTTTTCCTGGGTCAGCGTCCACTGGTTCGTGGGCATGCGCCAGGGCGCGGCATTTCCAAAATCGTGGTCCGTGACGATGACGAAATCGAGCCGCGCGACATCACGGGCATGGGTGAAGTAACCGTCGAGAGTGCCCTTGCCGTCGGAAATCCGGGTGTGCCCGTGAACATCGCCCCAATAAACGTTGTATTGGGCAAAGGCCGGGCTGACCGCGAGAAGCAGCGTCCCCAACAGTTGAAGTGGGATCATGGAACGCATCATTTGGTGAAGAGTGGGTGGCATTGAATCAACGGCATGAGCCTGACCGATCGGAGCGGACCGGCCCGAGCGCGCCACAAACCCGGCGGCTGCCGGTGGCGACGGCTGCGAAAGCGGCGCGATCCCATGGTGCATGGCAGCATATGCAAAATGCGGGCGAAGCCAACCAGCGAACCCGACGGACACCGCCAAAACTCAGCCCGCCGGTTGCCGGCCCGTCCGGTTGAGGGGCGCATTCGCGCATTGCCCTGAAAGTCAAACCGGTCGGAGCGCGGCTGTGTGCGCAGCACCAGCCGCAGCGCGTGGCCTGAGCCCGCGTGGTCCGAGTCGGCCGGCCGGTGCGGACGGACGGAGCCGCTGCGGCTGGTCTGCGACACAGCCGCGCTCCAGGGAACCAGGCTTTCGAGCGTGATATCTCCGGCGCGGCGGTTACTCTCCGCCCGGCGTGATGAAAGTGCTTTTCATTTCCAACCTGTTCCCCGACTCGGCCGCCCCCGGTCACGGACAGGTCAACGCCACCGTGCTGCACCACCTCGCGCGCCATTGTGATATCCGGGTCATCGCGCCGCGCCCGCTGCTGCCGTTCAAGAGCTGGCGAGGCCGCACCCCGCGCGACGAGGACAAAATCTTCCGGCCGCTCTACGTCCGCACCTTCTACGTGCCGAAGTTCGGCGGCCCGTGGAACCACCGGCTCATGGCCCGGGCGCTCCGGGAGCCGGTGCGCCGGATGCGCGCGGAGTTTCCCTTCGACGTCGTTCTCGGCGCGTGGGTGTATCCCGACGCCTGCGCCCTGGACCTGCTGGATTGCGAACTGCTCGCCCCGGTGGTCGCCATCGCGCAGGGCACCGACGTCCACAGCTACCTGCACATGCCGCTGCGCCGGCACACCATCGTGCAGGCGCTCGGCCGGGCCGCCGCCACCATCACCCGCAGCAAGGACCTCGCGACGCGCCTCCGCGACGCCGGCGTGCCCTTCATGAAGCTGCGGCCGATCTACAACGGCGTGGACACCGCCACCTTCCACCCCGGCGACGCCCCGGCTGCGCGCCGCGAACTCGGCCTGCCACCGGACGCAAAGCTCATCCTTTACGTCGGCAACTTCCTTCCGGTGAAGAACCCGCTCCTGCTCATCAGCGCGCACGCGCGGCTGTGCCGCTCCGGCGCGAAGCCCTGCGAACTCGTCATGATCGGCACCGGCCCGCTGGAGGCCAAGGCCCGCCGCATGGCAAACAAGCTCGGCTTCGGCGCAAACGTCCGTCTCGTGGGCCGCAAGTCTCCGGCGGAAGTCGCCCGCTACATGCAGGCCGCCGACGCCCTCTGCGTCCCCAGCAAGCAGGAGGGCGTGCCCAACGTCATCCTCGAAGCCTTCGCCTGCGGCCTGCGCAGCGTCGCCACGCGCGTCGGCGGCATCCCCGAAGTGCTCGACAAGGATTTCCTCGGCCGCCTCGTCCCCAACGCCGACGTGGAAGCCCTCACCCGGGCCCTTGGCGAGACGCTCAACGAGACCCCGGATCAGCCGGCCATCCTCCTCCACGCCGCACAGTTCTCGTGGGAAAAAACCACCGAGCGCTACATGTCCGTGCTGCGCGAGGCATGTGCAGGAACACCCGCCGGCGGATAGTCGCTGCAAGGGCCGGCCGGCCTGTCAGTCAGTTTCTCAGCGAGCCACGTTCTCGAATCTGGCCTTGCCCGCCTTCCTGTCCACCACCACCACCACCGGCAATACAACGCCGTTCGTGGAAAAACGATACCGCGAAGTCAGCTCTCCGCTTGATTCAGAGACGATCTCCGCCTGCGGATAGCGATTGAGCAGCACATGCATCGCAATCCGCCGCGTCTCGTCGGTGGAAGTCAGCTTCGATCTGTCACCGGCTCCGCCAGTCCCGGTCTGCGAACTGCGCTCGCACGAGCACAGCGCGACACAAAGCAGGGCAGTCATACCGACTACGTGTGAAGGCTGATGGAACCGGCACCGGTGGCCGGGTTGCTCCTTCTCCCTTCGCGGAGCGAGGGGAGAAGGTGGCCGCAGGCCGGATGAGGGGTGCGGCCACCAACGCCAACGCGGCCAACCCCTCACCCCGGCCCTCTCCCCTTGCTCCGCAAAGGGAGAGGGAGGAGCACAGTTGCCTGCGCCTGGGTTCGACAAGGTTTCACCGGTAATTGGTATCAGAAACGGTGAGGTCTTCATAAAGCGGGGCCGGATCATTTCTGGTGGCTCATCACGTTGATGACCACGCCATTCGGGTCGGCCACATAAAAGCGGCGGACGCCCCACGGCTCGGTGGTCAGGGGATAAACAATCTGGAGGCCGCGCGCCACGGCCCTGGCATGAACCGCATCAACGTCAGCGACCTCGACTGTCAGTGAAAAAGGCGAGAGGGGCGCCGCCGCCTCCCCGCTCAGAAGCGAAACCTGGGCGGTCGGATTGCTCGGCGATACAAGCGTCACAATCCAGCCCATGTCCATGGCCACCTCCATGCCCAGGAACTCCGTGTAGAACTTCCGGCTCTCTTCCACCCGATCAGACTGGATGTTCGGGACGACTCTTCTGATGCTCATGGTGTCGTGTTTTGTTTTAACGACGGACGTTTTCACCAGCGGCTTCCGGGGCCAAGCCCCCTGAACCCCGTTCGACCTGCTGTAGCAAACCCTCACGGGCGCTGCAACGCACGGTTTAGACGACCTGCCTGAAGCGCCGCATCAGCATGAACAGCCACGCGCCAACGCACGCCAGAAACACGCCGCCCAGCAGCCAGACACCGAGGGAAAGGTGCGGCGGAGAGGAGGCGTTTGCGGCCACGAGCAGCAGATGAAGGCCCAGCATGAAGAGCACCTCAAGGCATGCCATCCAAACACCCGCGCGGAACACGAGGCTGAAGGTCTCCTCGCGCCTCCCGGGGGCGAGCCAATGATCCCGGCGGGGCAAGTTGATCTTCGAGGGCGGGATGAAGCGGACGCCGTAGAAGACACCGAGCATGAACGCCGGGAGGCCAAGTCCGAGCCCGCCCATCGTCCAGACGTGGCTTGTGCGAGACGCCCAATCATTGGGCTGCCCGGCGGCGTTGAAATGCGAGACGACACGCTCCGGCAGCCGGCCATACGTCAGGACCAGGCTGGCGACGAAGGCAAAGCAGCTCAGAGCAAGCAGTGTCAGGGCCGCCTTGGTCCGATTCATAAATCGTGATGCTTACGCTCAGATACAAGGAGCCGTTCAACCCGGCGGTGCTCGCCAAGGAGGAGAAGCTCAAGCGCAAGAAGCTCGCCCGCCTGCACAACCTGGCCACGGCGCTGAATTACCACTTCGTTCCCGACCAATGACTTGCGCGTCTAGTTTCTCAGGAGGCCGCGTCGTCGTCATAATCAATATCATCTTCGTGGCTGCCGGGTGAAGAACCATACGCACGCCGGAAGCAGCAAAGAACCTATGGCCACGCCTAACATGCCTGCGGCAACAACAGTAAACATGTCGTTGTGAGAATTCCCCATGCCCTGAAGCTTCAAAATACCGAGGCACAGATAACATCCACAAAAATAGCCACCAACCCCGCCTGCTGGTATTGCGGCGACTATCATGAGCCAACGCAAAGCGGTTTTGGAATTCATGTGCGCAAGCGGCCTAACGACCAAGCTCAGCGACCGCCGCCGGAAACGCCCGGTCGGCTGCAACAGTCGCGAACAAATTACCTGGACCGTCCGACTGCCCAGCGGGGCGGCGGTTAGATGCAGCGCTCTGGTTAGGCCGATGTATCAATCCCATACTAAAAACCATCCGGGCTGGTCGTTGGAATACTCGCGTGGCATCTCTGCTCCGGGTCTCTCCTCGCGATAAAACTCCGCTCGAAGCTCGCGTGCCCAATTTGCAATAACCGCCTCATCCACCGATCCCGCCACAAACACGCGGTCACTGTAAGGCTCTAGCTCGCTCTCTGCATCCTCATACTCACCGACTGGAATCACGCAACGACTGACTCCCGACTCCTCGCTCAATCTGGTCAGTGCCGCCTTGAAGTCGGCGTTGCTGAGGTGCGGCTCAAGATTCGGGGCGAGGCAATAATCGCCGGAACACTTGGAAAAGAACTCGTCAATCGAAAGGTAAGCGACGTGATGGTATCTCGTGCCCTTGGAACACGGCATACAGAGTCCGCCAGTCTGACTCGCCGTCGCTGGCAGAATCGTGGCGGTGCAAATTCGGCAAATCGTTTGAGAACTCATGGCGTGTGAATCGGCCTAACATTATGATTGAGCGACAGGATTGTCGTTCATCGGGTTCATGGCTGGCGACGCTAAATCCTGATTCCGGGCTTGTCGAGCAGAGGCCTTTTGAAAACTTCAGCCTGGGCGCATCTCGCTTTCTTGCAGTCCTGCCCTTGCCAGCCCCAACGGCCTCATCATCAAGTCGGGAAAAGCAACACGACCGCCCTGCCAGAGCGCGCCCGGTCGCTTCAGCTGCTTCGCTCCAGATGAGGGCCTGTCCGAAGCTTGGCTTGCAGTCCCGCCGGAGTTGCGGACTCTTCTCCCGTGCATCGTTTTCACATCCCGCCCGGCACCGCGAACGGCCCGGAGGTGACGCTCTCGCCGGAGGAGTCCCACCACGCCCTCCGCGTCCTGCGGCTCGGCTCCGGTGACGCCGTGACGCTGCTCGACGGCGCGGGTGTCGAGGCGCGCGGCGCCATCGTTGGAACCGACAAGCACGCCGTGCGCGTGGCCGTGCGCGAGCGCATCGTCCACCCGCCGCTGCGGTGCGAAGTGACGCTCCTCCAGGCGCTGCCCAAGGGCCGGCTCATGGACAGCATCGTGGAAAAGGCCACCGAGCTGGGCGCGGCACGGATCGTGCCGCTGCTCACGGAGCACACGGTCTCGCGGCCCGATGAAGATCACGCCGCGAACAAGCTGGAGAAGTGGCGCACCACCGCGCTTGAAGCCGTGAAGCAGTGCGGCAACCCGTGGCTCCCGCGCATCGACGCCCCGGTGTCCTTCGCGGAATTCCTGCGCCGCGGCGAACGGTTCGACCTCGCCATCGTGGCCTCGCTCCATCCCGGCGCGCGGTCCGTCCGCGAGGTCTTCGCCGGGTTTGAAACGCGCGAAAGGCCCCGGCCGGCGGGCGTCGCCGTGTGGGTCGGGCCGGAAGGGGACTTCACCCCGCAGGAGATCGCGGCCCTCGTGGGCGGCGGCGTGCAGCCCGTCACACTCGGCCCGCGCGTGCTGCGCTGCGACACGGCGGCCATCGCGGCGCTGGCGGTGACCCTGAACGAACTCGCGGTTTGAGGCCGACTACGTGTGAAGGTTGGTGGAACTGGGACCGGTGGCCGAGTCGCCCTTCTCCCTTCGCGGAGCGAGGGGAAGGTGGCCGCAGGCCGGATGAGGGGTGCGGACGCCGAGGATCTCCGAATGAAACCCCTCACCCCGGCCCTCTCCCCTTGCTCCGCAAAGGGAGAGGGAGGAACGCAGTTCCCTTGCGCATGGATTCAACCCAATTTCACCGGTAGCTGGTATGAGTCCCGCGGAGGCGGCCAGCCGCTACTGTTTCTTCGCCTTCTTTTTTCCTCCGGCATTCGGAGCGGGCCAGGGCTGGTCCGGGTCCATCCGCCGGATGTCTTCCGGCGTCGGGCCGCCGCCGAACTGCTTCCAGTAAATCTCGGCGAAGGGGTTCAGCTTTGGGCCGACGGTCTTTTCGTTCACGAACATCGGCTGCACATCGGCCCACCACCGGTCGTAGGCGGCGGTGAGTTCCTTGACGACATCGGGGTGGTGCGCGAGCACGTCGGTCTTCTCGCCGTAATCCGCCTGCACGTCGAAGAGCTGCCACTTCGGCTGCGCCCCGCCGTCGGGTGAGACGAGGTGCCAGCGGGTGTTGCGGACGCTGCACACGGCGAACTTCGCGAGGTTGGGGTCGGAGAACTTGGGCCAGCGTCCGAGGTGCGTGAACAGGATGCGCCCGGGCAGCGTGCCTTCCGGGTGCTCCAGAAGCGGGACGAGGCTGCGGCCCTCGACCTGTTGCTTCACGTCGTCGGAGAGCTTGGCCCCGGCGATCTCGGCGATGGTCGGGAAGAAGTCAATGTGGGCGGAGAGCACGCCGCAGTCCGCCGGCTTCAGCGTGCCGGGCCAGCGCCAGAAGGAGCTGGCGCGGGTGCCGCCGAGCCAGGCGCTGCCCTTGGCCCCGTGCATCCCGGCGTTCCAGACGGGCACGCCGCCGGTGCCGCCGTTGTCGTTCATGAAGACGACGAGCGTGTCCTTCGCGATGCCCCACTCGTCGAGCTTCGCCAGCAGCCTGCCGACGTTCTGGTCGATGTTGTGGACCATGCCGAGGAAGCTCGCGGCCTGGTCGCCCGGGACCTTGCCGTCGTAAAGCGCCTTGTCCTCGGGGCGCGCGTTGTAGGGCGCGTGCGGCGCATTCGACGGGATGTAGGCGAAGAAGGGTTTGCCCGACTTGCGCTGCGAATCCATCCACTGCGTCGCCTGCGCGTAGAAGACGTCCGTGCAGTAGCCCTTCGTCTTCTCGAACCTGCCGTTGTGCAGGATGGCGGGGTCGAAATACGTGTTGCCCGGGGCATCGCCGCAACTGCCGGGGTAAGACTGCCCGATGCCGCCCGCTCCGTGGATGAAGACCTCGTCGAAGCCGCGCCGGTTGGGCTGATACCCGGCTTCGTCGCCGAGGTGCCACTTGCCGAAGATGCCCGTGGTGTAGCCGGCGGACTTGAGCACCTGGGCGAGCGTCGTGGCCTTGAGCGTGAGGCGCTCGCGTTCCAGGATGGTGTGCGTGATGCCGTTCTTGAACTCGTGCCGGCCGGTGAGGAGCGCGCTGCGCGTCGGCGAGCACGTGGGGCTGACATGGAAGTCCGTGAAGCGCACGCCCCCGGCGCGGAGGCGGTCGAGGTTCGGGGTCTTGAGGACGGGATTCCCGTGGGCGGAGATGTCGCCGTAGCCCTGGTCGTCGGTCAGGAGGAAGAGGATGTTCGGGCGTTTGCTGCCGAGCGCGGAGGCGGACTGGCCGCCAAGAACGCACAGGAGCGCAAGGAGGAGGAAGCAGGAGGGCCGGGATTTCATGTGTGCGGAATTCATGCCCGAGCAGACGCCGGAAGGCCAGCGGAAGTCACACCACTTCTGTGGCCGGCGCGGGGGCCATGATGCGTCCCTCCGGCTTTCGCGGCGAACAATCCCGGCGCAGGAATCGCCAAAATAGGACGCGAGCGCGAGTGCTTTTCAATTTTCAATCTTCGCGATCAACCGTTTGTGGATGCCGCAGTTTTCGCTGAGTGAGTTGTCAGGGGTGCCAGAGGCGCCCCACTCCGGCGATGCGGCGACCGCGCAAAAACAGAAAGCATGAAATCGAGCCAACTCAGCCACGTCTCCGTTCTCTCCATCTTCGCGGGCGTCGCGACGCTGTCGTCCGCCTTCGCCGAAGACTGGTCCTCGAAAGCCCCCGCGCCGGTCACCAATCCGGTGTTCTTCGAGGAGCCGTTCATCCGCAGCGAGGTTCGTCCGCTCTTCATGTATCAGAGCCTGGGCAAGACCCTGCCCGTGGGCGGCGCGTATGCCCCGGTGGGTGGGTCGGTGCAGTTGTATGCCGTGGAAATCCGCTGGGCCGTCACGGACCGGCTTGCGATCATCGCCACGAAGGACGGCTATGTGGATTTCAAGCCCGAGGGCGCGCTCGCAGGCGCGAAGGCCTCCGGCTGGGCGGACATTTCGCTCGGCTTGAAATACGCCGTGATCGACGACCGTGACAACCAGTTCATCCTCACACCGGGCGTGGAACTGGAACTGCCCACGGGCAACCAGCGCGTGTTTCAGGGCAACGGCAGCGGTGAATGGGACCTCTTCCTCGCCTCCGCGAAGGGCTGGGGCGACATCACGCTGATGGGCAACATCGGCGCGCGGCTGCCCATGAACATGGCGCAGGAGACGGCGCAGCTGCACTACAGCGTCCAGCTCGCCCATCACACGCACAAATACTTCGTGCCGTTCGTCGCCGCGAATGCCTTCACCGTCCTCAACTCGGGCCAGCAGATAGCCCTGGGCGTCGAGGGTTTTGACCTCATCAACTTCGGCTCCACGTCCGCCGCCGGCTCGACGCAGATTGCGGTGGGCGGCGGCTTCCGCTCGAAGCTCCATGAGAAGGCCGAGCTGGGCTTTGCCTACGAACGCAGCGTGACCAGCCCGCATGGCGTGTTCGACGACCGCTTCACCGTGGACTTCGTGCTGCGGTTCTGAGCCCGGAGCGGCCCCGCCCTGAGCGTGTTGTCGCAGGCTTCAACCGCCGCGGGCAGGGGGCTCCCCCACCAGACTCGAGTCTGTTCGTTACAGCTTTGAGCAGGGCGGATCGCCCTGCTCAAAGCCGCTTTTGCATCCGTCCTGAGGGCTTCCCCACAATTGCCTGTCCTCGACCAGGGCTTTGTGTTTCATTCGCGGCGGGTCCGGCCCGGCTGAATTCCGAGCAGCCAGGACCGCCGTCGCGTGGGCCTCAAGACTCAAAACGTTGAGAAGAAAACCAGGGTTCTGGTGGTGGACGATCATCCTCTCATCCGCTTCGCGCTATCGCATTTGGTGGACAGAACCCCGGACCTTGAATGCTGCGGTGAGGCGGACAGCGTGGTGTCCGCCTGTGCGGCGGTGGGGAGGCTTGCCCCCGATCTGGTGTTGCTGGATTTGTCGCTGGACGACGGGGACGGGTTCGGGCTGGTGGAGGGGTGGAAGCGCGCGATGCCCGCCATGAAGGTGATCATCATCAGCCGGCATGACGAGGTGGTCTACGCCGAACGTTCACTGCGGGGCGGGGCGGACGGCTTTGTCACGAAGGAAGAGCCGCCGGATGAGATTTTGCGAGCCGTGCGCCTCGTGTTGAGGGGCAAGCGTTTTGTCAGTGATAACATCGCCAACCAGGTGATGAAACGGCTTGAGGAGTTTCCACAGGCCGGAGGGCGGGCGGGCATCGACAGCCTTTCCGACCGCGAACTTCAGGTTTTCAGAATGCTGGGTGAAGGGCGGAACAACAAGGAGATCGCCCAGCAGCTCGACATCAGCCCCAAGACCGTCGAGAGCCACCGGGACAACATCAAGCGCAAGCTTGGCCTGCCGGACTCCGTCAGCCTGATCCGCTTCGCCGCAAACTGGAGCGACCGGCTCTGAGTCATGCCGTTGAAGGGCCCGGCTTCATGAGACAAGCAGCCGTCGGGTTGACTTGCCTTCGAGCCGGATGAGAATGCGGTCCCTTCGAGCGCCATGACCGACCACGCCAATCCCGCCGGACCGAAGCTGTTCGCCAGCCTGGCCGAGGCGGCGCACGCGGGCCAGCCGGCGGTGCTCGCCCGGCTCGCCGCAAATCCGGGCGGGCTCACCTGGCCCGAGGCGCGGCGGCGGCTGGCGCATTTCGGCCCGAATGAACTCGCCAGCCAGAAGCCGCCCGGCTGGCCCGTGGTGCTCTGGGGCGCGCTCAAGCATCCCTTCAACGGCGTGCTCTCGGTGCTGGCCGTGGTCTCGTTCGCCACGGGCGACCTGAAGGCCGGCATCGTGATGCTTTCGATGGTGATCCTCAGCGCGGGGCTGCGCTTCTGGCAGGAGATGAAATCCCAGGTGCAGGCCGAGTCCCTGCGCAAGCTCGTCCACAACGAGACGACCGTGCTGCGCGCGGAAAACAAGGACGTGGACCGCAAGCCAAACGAACTGGACCGCCTTGCCTCGGACATCCCCACGCGCAAACTCGTCCCGGGCGACATCGTGAAGCTCGCGGCGGGGGACATGATCCCGGCGGACCTGCTCCTGCTGGAGTCGCGCGACCTGTTCGTGACGCAGTCCGCGCTCACCGGCGAGGCCATGCCGGTGGAAAAGTATGAGCCGGAGCGCAAGCTCAAGCCCGCCGACGCCGCCCCGCGCGAGGGCCTGCCCGCCGAAGTCCTCGACTCGCCCCACCTGCTCTTCATGGGCAGCAGCATCATCAGCGGCACGGGCAGGGCCCTCGTGCTCGCGACCGGCAACCACACCTACTTCGGCGCGATGGCCTCGAAGCTGACCGAGCGGCGCCCGGAGACGGCCTTCGACCGCGGCGTCAAGAGCGTGAGCTGGCTGCTCATCAAGTTCATGCTCGTGATGGTGCCGCTCGTCTTCCTCCTCAACGGCTTCATGAAGCACGACTGGCTCGAGGCCTTCCTCTTCGCCGTCGCCATCGCCGTGGGCCTCACGCCCGAGATGCTGCCGATGATCGTGAACGCGAACCTCGCGCGCGGCGCGATGGCCATGGCGCGCCAGAAGACCATCGTCAAGCACCTCCACGCCATCCAGGGCTTCGGCGCCATGGATGTGCTCTGCACCGACAAGACCGGCACGCTCACGCAGGACAAGGTCGTGCTCATCCGCCACCTCGACTCGCATGGGGCCGACAGCAAACGCGTGCTGGAGCTGGCCTACTTGAACAGCCTTTTCCAGACCGGCCTCAAGAACCTCCTCGACCGCGCCGTGATTGACCGCGCGGAACAGCTCGGCCTGCGGGAAGTCGCCAAGACCTGGTGGAAGGAGGACGAAATCCCCTTCGACTTCATCCGCCGCCGCATGTCCGTGGTGCTCACGCAGTCCAGGCGCGAGCACATCCTGATCTGCAAGGG
>JBAYGL010000138.1:0-11088 GCA_041666725.1 Limisphaerales bacterium | reverse complement strand
GCGGCGATGTTGTTCGGCCACATGAGCGATTGCTGCATCAGGCCGTGGAACGCGTAGGCCACGCCCGCGACGGCGGCGGCGAAGTTCATGCCTGTCCAGCGGCGTGCGACCGCATACGCACCGAGACCGCCGAGCCAGAGGTGCAGCAGCATGAAAAGGCCGAGCGACCACGGCAGCGGCAGCAGCAGGTAGCAGAGCGAGCCGGGATAGAGCGTCATCGTATTCCACTGCGCGAGGAAGGGCAGGCCGCAGTTGTTGAGCGGATTCCAGAGCGGCAGTTCGCCGCGCCAGAAGCACTCGCGGTAGTAATGCGCGATGGGATGGCCGAAGACGCTGAAGTCGCGCAGGACGAAGCTGGCGGAGCCGAGCAGGACATCCGGCCAGGAGGCGAAGACGAGCGCGGCGAGCAGCGCTGCGAAGCGCGCGGGCGTGAGCAGATTGGCGGCGGGAGTGTTCAGTGTTCAGTGTTCAGTGGGCCACGAGCGCGGAGGAGGCCGAAGAGCACAAGGGCGAGCATGGCGAGCGAGAGCGCCGCGCCAAGTCGGAAGGCATGGTCCACGTAGCGCAGTTGGATGAGGTGACGGCCTTCACTGACTTCGATGGCTTGAAACGCGTGGTTTGCACGGCGAATGGGCAGCTCGCGCCCGCCCTCGAAGGCTTTCCACGGATGGTAGTAGGTCTGCGCGATGACGACCCACACGGGCGCGTTTGCTTCGACTTCGATGCTGATGGCTTCGCGATCCCAGCGCGTGGAAAGGACGGTCGCACGCGTGATGGCACTGGCGTTGGTCGCGCGCGAGACGGCGAGCAGTTCCTTCGGCAGGAAGACGACACCTGCGGGATCGAAGCCCGGGGCCGCGAGTTCGCGCAGGGTGTTCGTGGCATCAGTGAAGACCGGTTCCACGCCGGCGGTGACGAGCGGCAGCGCGTTCGTGCGGTGCGTCCAGGTGAAGAGCACGTCGCTGGACGAGATACGCGTGACGCCGAGGAAGTCCGCGAAGCGCTCGGGGAACGGGCGGTCGTGGCCGTAGAGGAGCCACCACGTGTCGGACAGCTCGCGTGGGAACTGGGAGAAGAAGCCGTTCACCTTGGGCACGCCGTCAAGGAGGTTCCAGTTCGCGAAGACGGCGCGCCGCGCGCCGATGCAGTAGTTGAGGGCGTCGGTGTTTTGCGCGTGCGCCATGAAGCCTTCCATTTTGCGGCTGACCATCGCGCGGCCCTCGCCGAGACGCGGCATGGTGGTGGAGAACTTCGCGACGCCCGGCTCGTAGGCCTGTGTGATGACGGTGGGGTTTTGGCGCGGGGCGTGAAGCACGATGTCCGCCGCGAGGACTACGAGAACGAACACCAGAGGTTTGAGTGCCCCTACAGAAACCGTGTTGAGTGGACGCATCAGGAACATGACCATGACGAGCAGCGTCAAGACGGGCCAAGGCCATTGGTTGAAACCAGCGCCGCCTTCTGCGGACTGCCGGGCCCAAAAATGAATCGCGCCATACAAGGCCATGACCACCATGGCAGCCAGGGTGAACGGGGCGAACCAAGCGGGCTGTGGCTCGTCGTTCGGGTGTCTTGCGGGCTGCGTGGCAAAACTCTCTGGCTGCCGCAGCACGGCCATCCCCATTGCCGCCAGGAACGGCAGCACCATCAGCGGCAGCAGCACATACTTGATCGGGAAGCGGATGAAGCCGAGCGGCGGACAGAGGGCCTTCAGCCAGTCGAGCAGGAAGGCGTTGTGTCCCATCGCGAGCCAGACGCCGAGCAGGGCGACAGCGGCGAGCAGCCAGACGCGCGGCTCACGCCGCCGCCACACCGCGAGGGCGGCCAGTGCGAGGATGCCGATGCCGGGGTAGTAGCTGGAGGTCCACTGCTGGTCGAGGTGCGTGAAGACACCGAGCCGGTCCGGGGTCATGCGGAAGAGCGGAACGAAGAAATTCGCCCAGCCCCAGAGCGGCATGGCGTAGAGGTTGTCGTCGTAGGCCAGCGTGCGGTGCGAGTGGCGGAGCAGGTCCAGGAAGGGGAGGAGCTGGGCGGAGGAGAGGAGCGTGGTGATGGCAGCGATGCTCGCGAAGCGGCGGAAGCAATCAGTTTTCAGTATCCAGTTTTCAGTATTCAGTCTTGAGAGTTCGGGTGCATCCGGAGCACTCGCTCGCCCACTGAACACTGAACACTGAACACTGATTACTAGCAGCGCCGCGATTGCCCAGGTGAACAAGATGATTTCTGGCGCACCAGTGAGCATCTGCATCGCGCCGATAAGCGCGGCGAGCAAGACGGCTCTCCCGCCCTCCCGGCAGGCGCGCTCCACCAGCAGCCACAGCCACGGAGCCCAAGCGAGGGCGGCGATGTTGTTCGGCCACATGACGGCGTGGAGGGTGAAGCCGTTGAAAGCGAAGGCCAGGCCGGCGACGCTCGCGGCGAAGCGGTTGCCGGTCCAGTGGTGCGCGAGGCGATACGCGCCCGCGCCGGCCAGCAGCAGATGCGCGAGGCTGAACCCGCCCAGCGCCCACGGCATCGGGCCGAGCAGGTAGATGAGCGTGCCGGGGTAGAGACACATCGTGTTCCACTGCGCGAGGTGCGGGAGGCCGCAGGAGTTGTAGGGATTCCAGAGCGGGATTTCGCCGCGCCAGAAGCACTCGCGTTGATAGTGCGCCAGCGGGTAGGCGAAGTGTCCAAAGTCCCGGTAGTAAAACGTGTGGCTGCCGAGGATGACTTCGGGGAACGCAGCGAAGAGGCACAGCGCCAGCAACGCGAGGTAGCGGCCCGGCGTGAACCAGTCGTCCGCGAGCGCGGCGGGCGGGTTCACGCTTGGAGTCATCGCGCGAATACTTGCGGAGCCGGGTGACGACCCAAAGGAAAAACTGCACGTCCCCGGCGGGCTTTCGTGGCCGGACTTCAGCGTCAGTGAGCGAAATCAGGACCCGCATTGCGTCTTGAAGAGCTGACCCGGTGGAATGTCGGCTTGCCGCGTCGGACCAAATGCCTTACTTCACTCTCCGTTTTAAGCGCGGCGATTTGATTCACGCAACGTGAGCAACCCAACCAAACCAGTGCGGCTCGGCATCGTCGGCTGCGGCGCGGTCACGCGCGAGATGCACCTCCCGGCCTTCATCCAGTCGCCGAACGTCGAGGTCACGTATCTCTGCGATCGCATCACGAAGAACACCCAGCTCGCCAAACAGGAATACGGCCTGCCCGACGCCCGCGTCACCGCCGAGGTGAAGGACTTCGCCGGGCAGGTGGACGCCGCGCTCGTCGCCGTGCCGCCGAAGTTCCACGCGCCCGTCACCTGCGAACTGCTCGCGATGGGCATTGATGTGCTGTGCGAGAAGCCCATTGCCCTCAGCACCGCCGAGGCGCGGCAGATGAGTGACGCGGCCAAGAAACACGGGCGCATCCTCTCCGTCGGCTTCGTCACGCGCTTCAACCGCAACGCCGAGGTCTTCCGCCGCATCGTGAACGACCCGCTCATCGGCGAGATCCAGGAAGTCATCGCCGAGGCCGGCTCCGTGATGGGCTGGGTGATGACCAGCGACGCCTACTTCAACAAGAAGCTCACGCTCGGCGGCGCGTTCTTCGACTCCGGCGTGCATCTCATTGACCGCGTGGTGGACCTCTTCGGCGACGTGAGCGACATCGCCTACGAGGACGACTCCTTCGGCGGCGTGGAGTGCAACGCGAACCTCACCGGCAAGCTCGCCATCGCGGGCCGCCAAGTGCCGTGTCGCATGGCGTTCAGTTGGACCCACGGCCTGCTGAACGGCGTGAAAGTCATCGGCACCCACGGCACGGCGGAAGTTAAGTATCTCGACCCCGACGCGCTCATCGTGACGCGCACCGTCGGCGGCGAGCCGTTGGAACTGGGCGTGCGCTATCAAGGCACCGCGCCAAACCCGTATCTGCTGCAAATCGAGGACTTCGCCCGGGCCGTCCGCACGCGCGGCACGCCCAAGGTCACCGCCGAGTCCGCCACGATGTCGCTGGCCATCATCGAGCGCGCCTACGCCGCTCGAACACCGCTGAAGCAGCCGTGGGTGGAAGCGAACCGATGACCGGGGCGGAATGGCCAATGTCCAATGACGCAATGCCCAATGAATGACCAATGCCCAACGGGCGGAGCGCGTCGCTCCTGGGTAAGGGCCACGGAGTGGCCCGACGTGAGTAGCCGTGGGTGGAGCGAGCATCGCGAGCGCAACCCACGGTCACGATGCAAAAAAGGGATTGAACCGCGTAGCGGTTCAACTAGGTCGGCGTCCACCGTGATGTTCAACCGCTACGCGGTTGGCCACCAATTCAAACGTTGTTCCGTGGGTAGCCTTCGCTCCGCTTCGGCGACCCACGGCTACTCACCTTCAGCCGCTACGCGGCTCCGGCTCTCTGCGGCTCCGTCCTTCCATTGGTCATTGGACATTGGTCATTGGACATTGGTCATTACTCCGCACCGCGCTTCGACATGACCCCCACCAAAATCCTCCTCACCGGCGCGACGGGCTTCATCGGCACGCGGTTGTGCGAGCGGCTCAAGCTGCACTGGCGGCTGCCCTATCGCGCGCTCGTGCGCAACTACACCCACGCCACGCGCATCGCCCGGCTCGACTCCGAGATGATCCCCGGCGACCTCACGAAGGTGGACACCATCGTGAAGGCCCTCGAAGGCTGCGACACTCTCGTCCACCTCGCACACGGCGAGGACGACAAGGCCCCGAAGGAGACCGCCAACGTCATCGCCGCCGCGTTGCGCGCGAAGGTGAAGCGCTTCGTCCACATCAGCTCGATGTCCGTCCACGGCTCGAACCCCGGCCCCGAGTCCTGCCGCGAAGCCACCGCGCCCATCGTCCGCCGCGACGAGAGCACCTACGTCGTCTCGAAGGCGAAGGAGGAACTCCTCGTGCGCCAGGCCATTGAGCGCGACGGTCTGCCCGCGATCATTCTGCGGCCCACGGTGGTCTACGGCCCGTATGGCGGCTTCGTCATCGCGGCGGTGCAGCAGGCCAAAGGCGGCGTCATCGGCCTGCTCGACGACGGCAAGTGGGTCTGCAACGCCGTGATGGTGGACGACGTCTGCTCCGCCATCCACGCCGCGCTCACGGCGGACAAGGGCGTCGGCCAGGCGTTCTTCGTGAACTCGGACAAGCCCATCACCTGGCGCGAGTGGAACCTGACCTTCGGCGAGATGCTCGGCCGCAAGCTGGAGACGGTGAACTTCGACACCACCGAGCTGCGCGCGTATTGGGCGAAGCAAAAGCCCACGGTGAAATCCAACCTCACCGCTGCCGCCAAGCTCGTCGTCTCGCCCGACCTGCACCGGCAGTTCGGCAAAATCCCCGTCGTGAAGTCCGCCATCGTGTGGGCCAAGGAAACGGTGAAGTCGCAGATGGGCGAGGAGAAGGTGCTCGCGTTCAAGTCCAAGATGTCTCCACGCCCGCGCGCCAGCACCGGCCCCGGCGTGCCGATGCCCAATCCCAGCCGCATCCGCCTGGAAGCCTTCCCCATCGAGTTCTCGAATGAGCTGCTCAAGCAGACGCTCGGCTGGAAACCTGCCTACGATTTCAAGGCGGGCGCGGAGGTGACGCGGCAATGGCTGGAGTTCGCACGGATGATTCCGGCGCGGAGCTAGTTGGAGAGGGCGAAGGAAAGACGCCACATTCTCCTTTTCAACCGGCCCGGAAACTCCATCCTCCGCCGAACTTTCCGCCCTGCAGTTGAGCTGGCGGGCCGTTGCCATGCTGCCATTCGCACTGACCATTTTCACGGGGGCCTTTCTGCTCTTCCTCGTCCAGCCGCTCATCGGCAAATACATCCTCCCGTGGTTTGGCGGCACGCCGGGCGTGTGGACGACGTGCATGTTGTTTTTCCAGCTCGTGCTGCTGGCGGGCTACGCCTACGCGCATTTTCTCAACCGCTGGCTGAAGCCGCGCGGGCAGGCGGTGGTGCACCTGGCGCTGCTGCTCGTGTCGCTCGCGGTGCTGCCCATCGTCCCCGCCGAGGCGTGGAAGCCCAGGGCCGCCGACGCGCCCATCACCCACATCCTGCTGCTGCTGGGCGCGACGATCGGCCTGCCCTACTTCGTCGTTTCCACGACCGGCCCGCTGATGCAGTCGTGGTTCTCGCGGCTGAACCCGGGCAGGTCGCCCTACCGCCTCTACGCGCTGTCGAACATCGGCTCGCTGCTGGCGCTGCTGGCGTATCCGTTCCTCATCGAGCCGGTGCTGCCGCGCAAGTTGCAGGCGGTTTCCTGGGGCTGGGGTCTGGTGGCCTACGTCTCCTTCGCCACGTGGTGCGTGTGGCTCGTGTGGCAGCGCGGAGTGGCGGATGAAATCCCCGCCGGCGGCACGGCAGCGGAGGAGGAGACGGCTGAAGCGCCTTCGTTGCGGCGGAAATTCCTCTGGCTGGCCCTGCCGGCGTGCGCGTCGGCGCTGCTGCTGGCGACGACGAACAAGCTCTGCCAGGACGTGGCGGTGATCCCCTTCCTGTGGGTGCTGCCGCTGAGCCTGTATCTGCTCACGTTCATCCTCTGTTTCGATGCCCAGCGCTGGTATTGGCGGCCCATGTTCCTGCCCGCGATGCTCGTGTGTTTCGCCTGGCTGATCTACGTCCTCGCGAACATCAACAGCGTGGGCATCGGCTGGCAGGTGCCGGCGTTTTGCATGACGATGTTCGTGGTGTGCATGGTGTGCCACGGGGAGCTTTACGCGCTGAAGCCGCACCCGCGCTGGCTCACGAGTTTTTACCTGATGATTTCGCTCGGTGGCGCGGTGGGCGGCTTCCTTGTGGCCGTGGTTGCGCCGCATGTCTTCAACACCTACGCGGAGCTGGCGTGGGCCTGCGGCGCCAGCGCGGTGCTGGTGTGGCTCGTCTGCCTGCCGGACTGGCGGGTGCCGGATTTCCAATGGTGGCGCTTTCACGCGTGGCTGGCCGGCTCGCTCGTGGCGATGGCCGTGTGCCTGGCCTTCTTCATCCAAAGCCACGAGCGTGACAACGTGGTCGAGGCCACGCGCAACTTCTACGGCGCGATGTCCGTGCTGGAATACGGCTCCGAGACGCCCGGCTCACGCTACCTCCTGCTCCAGCACGGACGCATCACGCACGGCTTCCAGCTCACCGAAACCCCCGAACAACGCCGGCGCATCACGAGCTATTACGGCGAGCAGAGCGGCGTGGCGCTGGCCATCCGCAACTTCCCGCGCAAAGAGAAGCGCATCGGCGTCGTGGGCCTGGGCACGGGCACGATGGCGGCCTTTGGCAACAAGGGGGATTACGTCCGCATTTACGAGATCAACTCCGAGGTGAAGCGTCTCGCCACGAGCCGCTTCACCTTCGTCAACGACACCATCGCCCTCGGCGGCAAGGTGGACATCATCATGGGCGACGCCCGCCTTTCGATGGAGCGCGAAGAGCCGCAGCGTTTCGATGTCCTCGCGCTCGACGCCTTCAGCAGCGATGCCATCCCGGTGCATCTGCTCACGAAGGAGGCCGTGGCCATCTACGACAGACACCTCGCCCCGGACGGCGTCCTGGTCGTTCACATCTCAAACCGCTACCTTGATTTGGAACCGGTCGTGGAAAACCTGGCGAAGGAATTCGGCTATCAGCGGCTGTCGATCACCGACGGCGAGGGCGGCCTGGGGGAGAAGGACTGGTGGATTTACAGCTCGACCTGGGTGCTCCTGAGCAAAAACAAGGACCTGATGACACTGATCGCCAGCCGCGGCGAAACCTCAGAATCCAAACCCTCCGAAAAGCAGGTTCCCCTCTGGACTGACGACTACGCCAGCTTGCTTCCCATCATGAGCTGGTGAACCGCACGATGGCTCTTCCAGGGGCGCAACTGTGCCAGGCCACCGCCGCCCGTGTCACTGCTGGCACACATTTGCTGACGCTCCCTTTCCTGCCCGGCCTGGATGAGCGCGCAACTTCGCCAATGAAAACAGTGGTTATGTGACTGATTTGGTGGGGAAGACCTTCCTGGCACCGGCGCTGCTGAAAAGATCACGGCTTTTACAACTTAACTATATGGCAAAAGTTCTTGGCATTGATCTGGGCACGACGAACTCCTGCATGGCGGTCATGGAGGGCGGCGAGCCGCTGGTTTTGGAAAACTCCGAGGGCAAGCGCACCACCCCGTCGGTCGTCGCGTTCACCAAG
Organism: Limisphaerales bacterium; assembly: GCA_041666725.1. Lineage (GTDB taxonomy): Bacteria > Verrucomicrobiota > Verrucomicrobiia > Limisphaerales > SXTU01 > SXTU01. Next base: position 2,943 of record JBAYGL010000138.1, on the reverse strand, counting down.
TCCGGCGAACGCGTCGTGGGCGAGGCCGCCAAGCGCCAGGCGGTGACGAACCCGCGCAACACGGTTTATTCCATCAAGCGCTTCATGGGCCGCAAGTTTTCGGAAGTGCAGGAGGAGATCAAGCGCGTGCCCTACAAGGTGGTGAAGGCCGCCAATGGCGACGCCGCCGTGGAGGTGGAGGTGGACGGCAAGCCGCAGCAGTTCAGCCCGCCGGAAGTTTCCGCCATGATCCTCGCCAAGCTCAAGTCCGATGCCGAGACGCGCCTGGGCGAGACGATCACCCAGGCGGTCATCACGGTGCCGGCCTACTTCAACGACTCGCAACGCCAGGCCACCAAGGACGCGGGCAAGATCGCCGGCCTCGAAGTGCTCCGCATCATCAACGAGCCGACCGCCGCGTCGCTCGCCTACGGCCTCGACAAGAAGAAGGACGAGAAGATCGCCGTGTATGACCTTGGCGGCGGCACGTTCGACATCAGCGTCCTCGAAATCGGCGACGGCGTCTTCGAGGTGAAGGCCACCAACGGCGACACCCACCTGGGCGGCGACGACTGGGACAACCGCATCATGGACTGGATCCTCGACGAGTTCAAAAAGGACTCGGGCGTCGATCTCCGCAAGCAGCCGGACGCACTCCAACGCATCAAGGAAGAGGCTGAGAAGGCGAAGATCGCCCTCTCCAGCTCGCAGGTTTACGACATCAACCTGCCCTTCGTGACCGCCGACGCCACCGGGCCGAAGCACATTTCCACCAAACTCACCCGCGCCAAGATGGAGCAGCTCTGCGACGAGCTCTTCGAGCGCACCATCAAGCCGGTGAAGGACTGCATGAACGACGCCGGCCTCAGCGCCGACAAGATCGACGAGCTCGTGCTCGTCGGCGGCATGACCCGCATGCCCCGCGTGGTCGAGACGGCCAAGACGCTCGTCAGCAAGCCCCCGCACCAGGGCGTCAACCCGGACGAAGTCGTCGCCATCGGCGCCGGCATCCAGGGCGGCGTGCTCAAGGGCGAGGTGAAGGACGTGCTCCTGCTCGACGTGACGCCGCTTTCGCTGGGCATTGAGACGCTCGGCGGCGTGTTCACGCGGCTCATCGAGCGCAACACCACCATCCCGACCCGCAAGTCGGAAATTTTCTCCACCGCGAGCGACAGCCAGCCTGGTGTCGAGATCCATGTGCTGCAGGGCGAGCGCCAGTTCACCCGCGACAACAAGACCATCGGCAAGTTCCACCTCACCGACATTCCGCCCGCGCCGCGCGGCGTGCCGCAGATCGAGGTCACCTTCGACATCGATGCCAACGGCATCCTCCACGTCAGCGCCAAGGATCTTGGCACCGGCAAGGAGCAGAAGATCACCATCACCGCCAGCAGCGGGCTCTCGAAGGACGAGATCGAGAAGATGCGCAAGGACGCCGAGGCCCACGCCGACGAGGACAAGGCCAAGCGCGAGGAAATTGAAACCCGTAACGAGACCGACAGCGCGGTCTACCGCTCGGAGAAGCTCCTCAAGGACAACGCCGACAAGATTGATGCGGCGGCCAAGTCCAAGATCGAAGACGCGGTGAAAAAGGCCCGCGAGGCGCTGGCCGGCACCGACGCCGACAAGATTCGCGAGTCCCGCGACAAGCTCAACGAAGCCTGGCAGGCGGCCTCCGAGCAGCTCTACAAGGCCGCCTCCGAGCAGGCCAAGGGTGACAAAAGCGCCGGACCCGTTCCGGGCGGCGAAGCCAAGGCCGACAAGGACCAGGGCCCGATCATCGACGCCGAGATCGTGGACGAGAAGAAGAAGTAGCCCGGAGCGCAGGCGCAGCCCGTCCCGTGATGATCCGATGATCCCCGACCACTTTTCCCGCAGCAGGTGCTGGGGGATTTGATTCGCAGTAAATCAAACAACAAACATAAACAGAAACACACCATGGCACTAAACGTGAAACCCCTCGGCGACCGCGTCCTCGTGGAAGCAGCAGAGGAAAAAGAAGGCAAGAAGGGCGGCATCATCATCCCCGATACCGCCAAAGAGAAACCGCAGGAGAGCATCGTCCGCGCCCTCGGCACCGGCAAGACCGACGACAACGGCAAGAAGGTTCCCTTCGAAGTCGAAGTCGGCGATCGCGTGCTCGCCAGCAAATACGGCGGCACTGAAATCAAAATCGACGGCAAGGAATACAAGATTCTCAGCAGCGATGACATCCTCGCTGTGATCAAGTAATCCCGGCCCAAACCATCAACCCAGAAAACAGAAACTACTATGGCAGCAAAACAACTCCTGTTCGATGAAGCCGCGCGCCAGACGCTCCTGCGGGGCGTCTCCAAGCTCGCAAAGGCCGTCGCCGCGACCCTCGGCCCGAAAGGCCGCAACGTCGTGATCGACAAAAAGTTCGGCTCCCCCACCGTGACCAAGGACGGCGTCACGGTCGCCAAGGAGATCGAACTCGCCGACGCCTATGAAAACATGGGCGCCCAGATGGTCCGCGAAGTCGCCAGCAAGACCAGCGACTCCGCCGGTGACGGCACCACGACGGCCACGGTCCTGGCCGAGGCCATCTTCCGCGAAGGCCTCAAGCACGTGACCTCCGGCGCGAACCCCATCGGCATCCAGCGCGGCATTCAGAAGGCCGTGGACGCCGCCGTTGCGCACCTCGACAAGATCGCCAAGAAGGTCAAGGACAAGGAAGAGATCAAGCAGGTCGCGACCGTCTCCGCCAACTGGGACACCACCATCGGCGAGATCATCGCCGACGCGATGGACAAGGTCGGCAAGGACGGCACCATCACGGTCGAAGAGGCGAAGTCCATCGAGACCACCCTCGACGTCGTCGAAGGCATGCAGTTCGACAAGGGCTACCTGAGCCCCTACATGGTGACCAACGCGGACACCATGGAAGCCAAGCTTGAAGACGCCTACGTGCTCCTCTTCGAGAAGAAGATCAGCTCCCTCAAG
>JBAYGL010000137.1:0-11102 GCA_041666725.1 Limisphaerales bacterium | reverse complement strand
GAGTATCACGGCAGGCTCATCATGGGGAACATCCACGGCCAGCGCCTGAACATGGACGTGCCCGAGCGCGCGGGCAGCGGCTACGTGGGCAGGCACGCGCCGGACTTCCTGAACTTCAACGACCGCGCCTCGCAGACGCTCAACCAGCAGATTGACCAGGACGGCAACGTCTTCGTGATCGACTGGTATGACCGCCAGCAATGCCACAACCAGCGTGACCCGAACGTCCACGACCGGAGCAACGGGCGGATTTACAAGATCAGCTACGGCGACAAGAAGGGCACGCAGGTGGATTTGGCGAAGCTGGAAGACAAACGGCTGGTTGACCTGCTCTTAAACGCCAGCCCGAACGCGTGGTATGCACGACATGCCTCACGGCTGCTTCAAGAGCGGGCCGCCGACAAACAGCTTCGCTCGACGACGCCGGAACTCATGCGCGTTCTGCTGAACGTCAATCCCGACAAATACCTCTTGCGGGTGATGTGGAGCCTGCACGCGACGGCGGGACTCACGGAGAAGGATGCGATGCGGCTTTTCTCGAACAAGTCCGAAAATGCCCGCGCTTGGACCATCCAGCTCCTCTGCGAAGACCACAAGCCCGGCGAGGCCGCGCTGAAAGAATTCGCCCGTCTCGCGAAGGAAGACCCCTCACCGTTGGTGCGGTTGTATCTGGCCAGCGCGTGCCAGCGCCTGACCGTGGCCGAGCGCGCGCCCATCGTGGAAGCCCTCCTCGCCCATGCCGAGGACGCCGCCGATCAAAACCTCCCGCTGATGTATTGGTATGCCACCGAGCCCATCGTCGCCGCCGAACCGGCCAAAGGCGCGCTCCTGCTGGCCAGGGCAAAAATCCCCATCATCCGCGAATACATCACCCGCCGCCTGACCGCGAAGTGATGTGGAAGGGTTTCGCGCGCAGGCTCAAGCTTGCGCCTGTCGGACGCTCACAGCTTCGCCAGCTCCGGCCAGAGCAGCGCGCTCATGCGCATCCCGGCATGGAAGCAGTCGAGGTCGAACTTCTCGTTCGGTGAATGCGCGTTGTCGTCGGGGAGCGAGAGGCCGAGGAGCAGCGTCTCGACGCCGAGGATGCGCTTGAAGTCGTTCACAATCGGAATGGAGCCGCCTTCGCGCATCAGCACCGGCTCGCAGCCGAAGGCGTCGCGCAGGGCGCGCAATGCGGCCTGGGCACGCGGGCTGTCGGGCTGGACGAGATACGCTTCGCCCGCGTGGCCGGCTTCAATGGTGAGCTTGCAGCTCGGCGGGCACAGCGACTTCAAGTGCGAGACGATGAGTTTCTGAATCTTCTTCGGGTTCATGTCCGGCACGAGGCGGAAGGTGAGCTTGGCCCGCGCCCACGCTGGCACGATGGTCTTGCTGCCCTCGCCCTGATAACCGCTGGTGAGGCCGTTGATCTCGCAGGTCGGCCGCGCCGTGCGGCGTTCGGTGCTGGTGAACCCCTTTTCGCCAAACAGCTCTGGCACGCCGACGAGTTTGCGGAAGGATTCCTCGTTGCCCGGCAGCTTCTTGAACATCGCGCGCTCGTATTTTGAAAGCGGCGCAACGTCGTCGTAGAAACCGGGGATGGTGATGTGGCCATGCTTGTCGCGGAGCCTGGCGAGCATCTGCGCGAGGGCCATCGCCGGGTTGTCCACCGCGCCGCCGAAGAGACCGGAGTGCAGGTCGCGGTTTGGTCCATCGAGGCGGATTTCCACGGCGAGGATGCCGCGCAGCGCGTAGGTGAGCGCGGGGTGCTTCTTGCTGGGCAGGCCGTTGTCCGAGATGACGAAGGCCTCGCAGCGCAGGTCCTGTTTCCGCTCGCGCAGGAAGGGTGCGAGGTTTTCGCAGCCGATCTCCTCCTCGCCCTCGATGAGGAACGTGAGGTCGCAGGGCAGTTCGGTGCCGGTCTTGAGATAGGCTTCGACCGCCTTCAAGTGCGCGAAGTGCTGGCCCTTGTTGTCGCACGAGCCGCGGGCGAAGAGGCTGCAGCCCTCGATGCGCGGCTCAAAGGGCGGTGACTTCCACAGCTCCAGCGGCTCGGGCGGCTGCACGTCGTAGTGGCCATAGACGACGTAGTGCGGCTTGCGCGGGCCGGCCTTGCGCGGCGTGCGGGCGAGGACGATGGGGTTGCCGGCGGTGGGGCAGACTTCAACCTTGAGACCGATGTCGCGGGCGTGCCCGGCGATCCACTGGGCGCATTTTTCCAGGTCAGGCTTGTGTTTGGGCTGGGCGGAGACGCTGGGGAAACGGAGGTAGTCGCAGAGTTCGCGCAGGAAGCGCGCTTCGTTGGCGGCGAGGTAGTCGAGGACCGGTTGCATGGCGGAGAGGAAAGCGGAGCCGGGGCGGGAAGGCAATGGCGGGCGAGGAGGAGTGAAAAAGTTCTAGGGTTTTTCCCGGGCTGAAAATCAGATTGTCACCAAGCGCCCCGCTGATACATTCCGTCGCCATTGCAGACCGGCAACCGTGGCTGATATGTCAAACAATCCTGGCCAGACGGGCGACGACGAGTGGGTCAAAAACTCGTCGCTCTACCGCGAGTTCCTCGCTGAACGCGAGGAGATCATGAAGCACAAGTGGATTGAGTCTGAAAAGGCCCAGCACGACGTCGGCTTCGAACGCGCCCTCACCGACTGGATCGTCAAGCACCGCGCCAAATGGCGCAAGTCGAGGCATCCACAGGGTCAGAGCTAGTTCCGTCTCCTCCCTTGCGGCCTGCTTTTCCCGTCCCTTTCCCCCATGTCCGATCTGCTTCTTCTCGACGCCGCAGCCTTTTCCCGTGCCCTCACGCGCATTGCCCACGAGATTGTGGAACGCAATGAATCCGGGGCCAACCTCGTCCTGGTCGGTGTCCAGACCGGGGGCGTGCACCTGGCCCGGCGGCTCTCAAAAACGCTCGGCGAGCTGTGGAAACATCCCGTTCCCACAGGCACGCTCGATGTGAACATGCACCGGGACGACCTGGCCAACGGCCTCGCGCCCACCGTCCACCCCACGCAGATGCCCGGCGACATCACCGGCAAGACCGTCGTGCTCGTGGATGACGTCCTCTTCAGCGGCCGCACCACCCGCGCCGCGCTCGACGCGCTCAACGACTTCGGACGCCCCCGCCGCGTGCAGCTTGCCGTGCTGATTGACCGCGGTCACCGCGACCTGCCCATCAAGGCGGACTTCGTCGGCAAGGACATCTCAACCCGGGCCAATGAGCGTGTGAACGTGAGGCTCCAGGAAACCGACGGCGAAGACAGCGTCTGGCTCGTGAAGAACGGCCCGGCGGTCTGAACGGCTGCCCTTCCTTCTTCTCCTGCCGTCGTTCTGATCCTGATCCACGGAACGGAGGAGAAGCCGGCCCGGTCCCCGGAGTAATGGCTTTCCAAGCCGCCGCATTTCCATTACTTCATTCGTCCAGCTGCGCATGATCTGGAATCGCAAACACCTCCTCGACATCGAATCCCTCTCAGCTGAAGAGATCATCGCCGTGCTCGACACTGCGCGTCAGTTCAAGGCCGTCGGCGAGCGCGCCATCAAGAAAGTGCCCGCCCTGCGCGGCAAAACCGTCGTCAATCTGTTCGTGGAGCCGAGCACGCGCACGCGCATCAGCTTCGAGCTGGCCGCCATCCGCCTCAGCGCCGACGTCATCAACTTCGGGGCCGAGGCCAGCTCGCTCAAGAAAGGCGAGACCCTCAAGGACACCGCCCGCAACCTCGAGGCCCTCAACGCCGACATCATCATCATCCGCCACAGCGCCACCGGCGCGCCCCACTTTCTCTCCCGCGTCCTCAACGCCCACGTGATCAACGCCGGTGACGGCGCGCACGAACACCCCACGCAGGCGCTTCTCGACACCTTCACCATCCGCGAGCACAAGGGCAGGATCGCCGGCCTCAACGTCACCATCCTCGGCGACATTCTATACAGCCGTGTCGCCCGCTCGAACATCTGGGCGCTCCTCAAGCTCGGCGCGAAGGTCACGCTCTGCGGTCCCAGCACGCTCGTCCCCCGCGTCTTCGAGCAGATGGGCTGCCGCGTCACCTACAACGTGGATGAAGCCGTGACCGGTGCCGACGTGATCAACCTCCTGCGCATCCAGCACGAACGGCAGCGCAAGACCATGTTTCCCAGCATCGGCGAATACACCGCGCTCTTCGGCCTCAATCACGCCCGCTTCGCCAGGAGCAAGCCCGACGTGCTCATCATGCATCCCGGCCCCATCAATCGCGGCGTGGAGATCGCCAGCGACCTCGCCGACTGCAGCCGCTCCGTGATCCTGGACCAGGTCACCAACGGGCTGGCCGTCCGCATGGCCGTGCTCTACCTCATCAACGGCGGCACCACCGCGGCTGAATCCGGCGCGCTGAACTGAAACGCGGCGGCGTTCCTCGGGTGAGGTTCATCTGCTTTCCCGTTACGGACGGATTTTTCAGACAGGCTCCCCGACGCTTGCCCCGGCTGCCGCCGACACTGACACTGCACCCATGCCACTGCGCATCGTCTTCATGGGCACGCCGGACATCGCCTGTCCGACGCTGCAAGCCCTTGCCGTCGCACCCGGCTGCCAGGTCGTCGGCGTTGTTGCGCAGCCGGACAAGCCCAGGGGGCGTGACCTGAAACTCCAGCCGCCGCCCGTCAAGGAACTTGCCGTCCGCCTCGGGCTGCCCGTCTTTCAACCGGAGCGCGCGCGCAACGAAACCTTTCTCGCCCAGCTTCGCGAATTGCGGCCCGACCTCGTCGCCGTGCTGGCCTACGGACAAATTCTCCCGCAACCCATTCTCGACCTCCCGGCGCACGGCTGCCTCAACGTCCACACCTCGCTCCTCCCGCGCTGGCGCGGTGCGGCCCCGATCCAGTGGGCCATCCTCGAAGGCGATGCTGAAACCGGCGTGACCCTCATGCGCATGGACGCCGGCCTGGACACCGGCGGCATCGTCGCGACCCGCGCGACGCCCATCGCGCCCGACGACAACGCCCAGACTCTCCACGACCGCCTCGCCGTCCTCGGCGCCGAGCTGCTCGTGCAAACCCTCCCGCGCTACGTCACCGGCGAACTTCCTCCGCACCCGCAGCCAGACGAAGGCGTCACCTACGCCCGCAAACTCACCAAGGACGACGGCCGCCTCGACTGGTCGCAGCCGGCGCGCGTGTTGCACAACCGGCTCCGGGCCTTCACCCCGTGGCCCGGCACGTTCACCTTCCTCCCCGCGCAGCCCAGGCCGCTTCTCCTGAAAGTCTGGCGTGCGGAAATCGCCGTCGGTGCCGGCCATCCCGGCCAGGTCCTCTCCGCGGAGAAGTCCGGGATCGTTGTCGCCTGTCGTGAAGGCGCGCTGCGATTGCTGGAAGTGCAGAAGGAGGGCAGCCGCCGCATGACCGCCGCGGAATTTCTCGCCGGCCATCCACTCGCGTCACCCTGCGCCCTTGGCTGACACTCATGAGCCGCTCCGGTGCGTCGCTTGCCTTTTGAGGGGGTTTCCCTATGGTCCGCCGAGCTAAATGCCCAGCCTCTCGGACAAGATTGAAGCCAGCGCCGCCAGGCGGCTCACGCTGCCGGCGGGCCGTCTGCCGGCGCGCGAGCTGCCCCGCTTCAAGCAGTTCCTCAAGGTCGAGACCGCCCGGCTCAAGATGCTGCACCGCGCTGGCGGCGGCGGACGCGAGGTGTGCCACGCGCGCGCCGTCGTCATCGACGCCCTGCAACGGCACATCCTTGAAGCGCTCATCAACACGCTCCCTGCGGAAGCCCGGCGTGATCTGCCGCGCTACGCGCTCATCGCCATCGGCGGTTACGGCCGGGCCGAGCTGAACCCGCACAGCGACATCGACATCCAGCTGCTGCACACGGGGGACACCGCCGCCGCCGCGCGCGGACGGGTGCATCCGTTCATCAAGCTGCTCACCGAGCCGGACGGCCTCCTCTACACGCTCTTCGACCTCGGGCTGAAGGTGGGCTACTCCGTCCGCACGATTGACGACTGCGTGACGGCGGCGAACGAGAACATCCAGTCCAAGACCTCGCTCATCGAGGCCCGGCTGCTCTGCGGTGACGAGGAGCTCTTCCATGAGATGCAGGGCGTCGTGCTCGCCCGCTGCGTGCGCGGGCATGAGGAGGCATACATCGCCGCGCGCCTCGAGGACCAGGAATCCCGGCGCCAGAAATACGGCAACACCGCGCTCATGCAGGAGCCGAACATCAAGAACGGCTGCGGCGGCCTGCGCGACTACCAGAACCTCCTGTGGATGGCGTTCTTCACCAAGGACCGCCCGCGCAATCTCGCCGACCTCCAGGGCAAGGAATACATCAGCGACGCCGAGCGGCGGCAGCTCGACGCGGCCTACGACTTCCTCCTGCGCGTGCGCAACGAGCTGCATTACCACACCAACCGCGCCGGTGACGTGCTCACCAAAAGCGTGCAGCCCCCCGTCGCGCACAACCTCGGCTACACCGACCGTTCGCCCAGCGGACGGCTGGAGCAGTTCATGCGCGACTACTACCTCCACGCGCGCAACATCGACATGATCACGCGCACGGTGGAGCGCCGCCTCGCGCTGCTGCCCAAGCCCGCGCGGGTGCCCTTCCTCTCGAAGTTTCTGCCCAACCGCCGCAAGCAGCCGGATCCGGTCGTGGATGGTTTCCGCCTGGTGGAAGGCGAGCTGCTGCACCAGACGCCGCGGGTCTTCCGCGAGGACCCGCTGCGGCTCATGCGCGTGTTCCTCTACTCGCAGCAGCGCGGCGCGAGGCTGCATCCCGACACGGCGCAGCTCCTCCGCAACGAGCTGCGGCTGGTGGACTCGGCCTTCCTCCGCAACGAGCACGTCCACGAAAGCTTCCGGGAAATCCTCAACCAGCGCGGCAACGTGGCCCCCACGCTGCGGGCCATGCACGAGGTGGATTTCCTCGGCAAGTATCTGCCCGAGTTCGGGAAGCTCACATGCCTCGTCCAGCACGAGTTCTTCCACATCTACACGGCGGATGAGCACACGCTGATGTGCATCCAGCGGCTTGATGACATCTGGTCCGGGCGCATCCCCAACGGCGCGCCCTACCAGGAGCTGTTCCAGAAGCTTGAGCGGCCCTTCATCCTCTACCTCGCGCTGCTGTTGCACGACGCCGGCAAGGCGCTGCACAGCGGGCGGCACGAGCTGGACAGCGCGAAGATTGCCGACCGGGTCGCAGGCCGCCTCCGGCTCGACGGCGCGACCACGCACATCCTGCGCCTGCTCGTGGAGCACCATCTGGCCATCGTCCAGATCTCCCAGCGCCGCGATCTCGATGATCCGGCGGTGGTCCGCTACTTCGCGGCGCTTGTGCAGACGCCGGAAAACCTCAACAAGCTCGTGCTGCTCACGCTGGCAGACTCGCTGGGCACGAGCGACAAGCTCTGGAACGGATTCAAGGACATGCTCCTCTGGACGCTCTACAGGAAGACGCTTGCCGAGGTCACCGGCGTGACCACCTTCATCCGCGCCGAGGAGAAGCAGCGCGAACTGCTCCTCGACGAAGTCGTGCGCCTGCTCCCGCGGGAAGTGCAGCTCGGGGAGGCGCAGGCCCATTTCGGCACGCTGCCGCCGCGTTACTTTCTCATCCATTCCGCCACGGAGATCATCACCGACCTCACGCTGACCAACCGGTTCATGCGGAACCTGCTCGACAACGACCCGGAGGTTTCACTCGGGCCCGCCATCGAGTGGGCCGACGAACCGGACCGTGGCTGCTCGCGCGTGAAAATCTGCACCTGGGACCGCGCCGGCCTGTTCAGCAAACTCGCCGGCTCCTTCACCGCCGCCGGCCTGAACATCCTCAGCGCGCAGATTTTCACCCGCACCGACCGCATCGTGCTGGACACCTTCGACGTCACCAGCGCCCGCGGGGGCATCCTCGCCTCGAAGGAGGAGAAGGAGAAGTTTGACCATTACCTCCACAAGGCGCTCACCGGACACGTGGACTTCGACCCCCTCATTGCGCGGCAGAAAGTGGCGAACCCGCTCTACCAGTCTCTCGAAGGCGAACGCATCGCAACCCGGATTCTCTTCGACAACGAGACCTCCGACACCCGCACGGTGATTGACGTTGAAACCGAGGACCGCGTCGGCCTGCTCTACACCCTCTCGCAGACGTTGAGCGAACTCGGCCTCGACATCTCGGTGGCCAAGATCAGCACTGAAAAGGGCGCGGCGATGGACAGCTTCTACGTGGGCGAAGCCAACGGTGACAAGATTCTCTCCCCCGTCCGCCAGCACGCGATCGAGGGCCGCCTCCGCACCGCGCTGGTGAATTTCGACCGCCCGGCGAAGTAGCCGCTGATGTGAGGAGACGGAACACGCTGCGTCCCCGTAGTCGCGGGCTTCAGCCTGCGAATGAAGTTCGGAAAGTTCGAAGCGCAGGCTGAAGCCTGCGGCTACGCCAGCGCCCCGCTACAGCTGCTGCCCGCGCCTGCGGTGCAGGCGAGGCAGTGGTCGCCGGTGAGTATTTCCCGCTCCGTGAGCGAGCCGGGCGTCACATCCCAGAGAAAGCAGCCGCCGAGGTGAGGAGGCGGAACGTGACTTGCGCCCGATCCCTCCTCGCCTCGGCGGCTGCCCAGTTGCATGCCGAGCATCTGGTTGAAGTCGCAGTCGTAGATTTCCCCGCGCCACCCGACGCTCACGGTGTCCCGGCACATGAGGCCCGAAACGGTCTCCGGGTTGAAGGCGTTGGCGAGCAATTCGAGATAGGCATCCCACTCGCCGCGCGCCCGCAAGTCCTCGGCGAAGCGCGCGATGGGCTGGTTCGTGATCGTGAAAAGATTCGTAAACTCGATGCCAAACCGTGCGCGCAGTTCGGTCCGGTAATCGGCCTCCAGTCCGGCCTGCGGCGGCGGCAGCTTCGGGCCCGGCGGGTTGTAAACCAGGTTCAGCGGCAGGCGCGTGCCGTAGCCGACGGCGTTGAGCTTGCGCAGCGCGCGGATGCTCTTTTCAAACACGCCGCCGCCGCGCTGGGCGTTCACGTTCTCTTCGAGGTAGCACGGCAGCGAGGCGATGACTTCCACCTCGTTTGCCGAGAGAAATTCCGGCAGCCAGCCGAACGACTCCGCCTCGATGATGGTCAGGTTGTTGCGGTCAATGACATGGCAGCCGCACGCGCGCGCGGTCCCGACGAGGAAGCGGAAGTGCTCGCTCAACTCCGGTGCCCCGCCGGTGATGTCCACGACGGCAGGCCGGTGCGCCTGAATCCAGTCGGCGATGCGGCGGGCCGTGCCGGCGTCCATCATTTCCGTGCGCGCAGGCGAGGCATCCACATGACAGTGGCGGCAGGTCTGGTTGCACTTGCGGCCGACGTTGATCTGGAGCGTGCGAAGCAGTCCGCGCCGCAGCACGAGGCCGTGGCGGGAAAGCAGCCGAGTGAATGAACTCATCACGCCTCTTGGACTGCGCCGGCAGAGCGCAGCGGCGACACCGCTTTTGTTTGGTGTTCACGCTTCAGCGTGCCGGCGCGTGCGAACACCCTGAAGGGTGGACACCGAAAAAGGGCGCGGTTGATCTGCGCGCTCATCACAGCACCTTGAGCACGATCGCCGTCACGTCGTCCTGCTGCTCGGTGTCTTTGCAAAACTCGCCAACTGCAAGGTAGAGGGCGTCCACGATGCGGGCGGCGGGCTGGTCGCGGTTGGCCCGCAGCACGTCCAGCATCCGGTCGGTGCCGAACATTTCATCGCCCGGCCCCATTGCCTCCTCGATGCCGTCGGTGAGCAGGAGGACGATTTCACCCGGCTGCAAAGCGATGGGCGGCCCCAGGGGATAATCCGTGTTGGGACGCATCCCCAGCGGCACGCCGGTGCGGCGGAGTTCCATCCGCACCGCACCATCGGGTGTGAGCAGATAACCCGGGGGATGGCCGGCGCTGACGTAGGTGAGCTGGCGCTTCGCAGCGTCCAGCCGCCCCAGAAACAGCGTTACAAAGCGCTCCGAACCGATGTCCTCCGCCAGGGCGATGTTGGTGCGGGTGAGCACCTCGCTCGCATCGGCGCGGTTGAGCGCGGCGATGCGCACGTAGGCGCGCGTCTCCGCCATGAGGAGCGCGGGGCCGATGCCGTGCCCCGTCACGTCACCCACCACCAGGCCGAGTCCGTTGTCCGCCATCGGAATGAAGTCGAAATAGTCGCCGCCCGCCGCCGCCGCCGGGAAGGACGCACCGGCGATGTCGAAGCCGGCCAGATTCGGGGCGGCCTTCGGAAACAGGTGCTGCTGGATCTCGCGCGCGACACGGAACTGCTCCGCGTGCTCGAGCAGCTCGCGCCGGTTGCGCTCGCGCTCGGTGATGTCCCGGATGAAGGCGACGAAGAGCCGCTGGCCGCCCAGCTCGATGTCGTTGAAAGCCATTTCGAGCAGCACCTCCGAACCGTCCTTCTTCAAGCCGGCGGTTTCGAGGGTCCGCCGCTGCGCGGTGGTGACGACCTGGGCGTGCTTCTTGAAATCGGCGCTGGATGTCGCGCGGAGTTTCTCCGGCAGCAGCATGGAGAAGTTTTTCCCGACCAGCTCGGCGGGGCCGTAACCAAAAATGCCCTGCACCGCGGGGTTGGCGAAGAGGATGCTGCTCTGGGTGTCCATCAACAGGATGGCGTCGGTGGCCGTTTCCCAGAGCAGGCGGTAGCGCTGCTCGCTTTCGCGAAGCTCGTTCTCCGCATTGTGCCGGGCCTGGCGGACGGCCGCATCGCGCAGTTCGCGTTCCACGGCCGGGACGAGGCGGGCGAGGTTGCCCTTCATCAGGTAGTCGTTGGCGCCCGACTTCATCGCGGCCACGGCGATGTCCTCGCCGATGCCGCCGGAGACGATGATGAACGGGATGTCCAGCTTCGTGGCCTGGAGGAGCTGGAGCGCAAGCGTGGCGTTGAAGCCGGGGAGGTTGTAGTCGGACAGGACGAGGTCCCACTGCTTGTTCGTGAGCGCGGCGGCCATCGCGTCGGCGGTCTGGACGCGCTCGTAGGTGGTGGCGTAGCCGCCACGATCCAGCAGACGGACAAGCATCTTGGCGTCAAACTCGGAATCCTCGACCACGAGGACGCGCAAGGGCAGTTTCATGGCACGAACGTAGGGGAAACTCAGCCGCCTAACAACTCCCGCGCTTTGGCGGCCAGGTCGGCCTCGCG
>JBAYGL010000136.1:0-11104 GCA_041666725.1 Limisphaerales bacterium | reverse complement strand
TGCGCTGCGCGACTTCATCTTCACGCCGCGCTGGCAGGCCTCATGGGAGCTGACTGACGCACAGACGCTGCTCGTGGGCGCGTCCGCCGCGTTCGGCGCGAACGGGACCGGCTCCGACACCGAGACGCAAATCTACGGCGCGGACCTCACATGGAAATGGAAGCCCGCGAACCACACGAAGGGCTTCCCGTTCGTCACCTGGCAGACCGAGGCCATGCTCCGCAAATACCAGGCCGCCGCCTACAACAACGCCGCCGATGACGCCAACGCCAGCGGCGTGGTCGGCGACGCGTTCGGCGAGGCGAACGTCTTCGGCGACGGCTCCATCCGCTTCGTGCCGCGTGAGACGCTCACCGACTACGGCCTCTATTCGCAGCTCACCTACGGCTTCCGGCCCGGCTGGGTGGCCGGCGCGCGCTGGGACTACGTCACCAGCGACCGCGCGCAATACGAAAACCTCTTCGGCATTGACCCGCAACGCGACACCCGCTGGCGGCTCTCGCCGAACCTCACCTGGTTCCCCAGCGAATTCTCGAAGATTCGCCTGCAATACAACTACGACGACCGGAAGAACATCGGGGTGGACCACTCGATCTGGCTCCAGTTCGAGTTCCTGCTCGGCAGCCACGCCGCACACAAGTTCTGAGCTTCAACCTGCCCAGCCATGAAAAACTTCTTCTGCCTTCTCGCCGCCCTCGCGCTGCTCCCGGGCGCGGCGCACGCCAGGCTCAACATCGTCGCCTCGCTGCCGGACTTCGCCTCGCTCGCCGAGGAAATCGGCGGCGACAAAGTCAAGGTCACCAGCCTCGCCAAGGGCACCGAGGACCCGCACTTCGTGGATGCCAAGCCCAGCTTCATCCGCGTGCTCAACCAGGCCGACGCGCTGCTCGAGGGCGGCGCGGAACTGGAGCAGGGCTGGCTCCCGCCGCTCGTGCAGAACGCGCGCAACCCGCGCATCCTGCCGAATGCCCCCGGCCACATCGTCCTCGCGCGGGGCCTCAAGCTGCTCGACGTGCCCACGACGCTCGACCGCTCGCAGGGCGACGTTCACGCCGCCGGCAACCCGCACTTCAACCTCGACCCCGCCAACTTCAAAATCATGGCGGCGACCATCGCCGAGGGCTTCAGCCGGCTCGACCCCGCGAACCAATCCGCCTATCAGGCCAACCTCCGCGCGTTCAACGAGCGGGTGGACCGAAAGATGGCCGAGTGGGCGAAGCTCGCGGCCCCGTTGCGCGGCTTGAAAGTCATCACCTACCACAAGTCCTTCGAGTATCTCGCCGCCCGCTACGGCCTTGAAATCTTCAGCCAGATTGAGCCGAAACCCGGCATCGAGGCGACGCCCACGCACATCAACGCGCTGATTCCGCAGGCCAGGGCCGCAGGCGTGAAGCTCGTGTTGATGGAGCCGAACCGTTCGCGCAAGACGCCGCAGTTCGTGGCCGACTCCATCGGTGCCAAACTGGTCGTCTGCCCCGGCCTCGTGGGCGGCGCTCCCGAGGCGAAGACTTGCTTCGACTTGATTGATCATGATCTCCGCGCCTTGATAAGGGCGCTCCAGCCATGACCGATTCCGCGCTCAAAGCTCCGTGGGTGCGCCTCACTGACGCCGCCGTTGGTTACGACGGGAAGCCCGTGCTGGCGGACCTGACCTTCGAGCTGCCGCGCGGGCGCTTCACCGCGATGGTGGGCGAGAACGGCTCCGGCAAGACGACGCTGCTCAAGACGCTCGCCGGCATCCTGCCGACGGTCGGGGGCCGCGTGGAATTGTCCGGGGCGAACGGCGCGCTCCCCGTGCTGGGCTACGTGCCGCAGCGCGACAGCCTCGACCCGCTCTGGCCGCTCTCGACCTTCGAGGTCGCGTTAATGGGCACTTACGGACGGCTCGGCGCGGGCCGAGCCGCTGGTGAGGCGGAACACCGCTTCGCGCGCGAGTGCCTGGCGCAAACCGGCGCGGCGGACTTGGAGCGGAAAGCGTTCTCAGTCTTGTCCGGCGGGCAGAAGCAGCGCGTGCTCATCGCCCGCGCGCTGGCGACACAGCCGGAAGTTCTCCTGCTCGACGAACCGACCGCCGGCATTGACCCCGAGGCCACGCAGGCGGTGATGGAAATGCTCTCCCGCCTGCACCGTGAGCGGCACCTCACCCTCCTGATGGTGAATCACGATCTCCCGCTCACGCGCCGCCACGCCACGGACGTGCTGCGCGTGGCCGATGGCACGGTGAGCTTCGAAACAACCGCCCACCTCGGCGCGCCATGAACGTCCTCACCGAAGTCCTCTCGCCGTCGTTCCTGCTGCGGGACGCGCTCTACACCAGCGTCGTCATCGGGCTGGCGTGTCCGGTGGTCGGGGTGTTCCTCGTGCTGCGACGCATGGTTTTCATGGGCGTGGCGCTGCCGCAGCTTTCCTCGACGGGCGTGGCGCTGGCGCTTTCGCTGCACGCGCTGGGGCACATCCATCTGGAGCACGGCGCGCTGGACGAGCATTCGCTGGCGTTCGTCGGCGCGCTCACGTTCTCCATCCTCGCCGTGACGGCGCTGGCATTTCTCGAACAGCGCCACGTGGCCTGGAACGAGGCGCGCGTGGGTGCGGCCTACGTGCTCTCCGCCGCCGCGAGCCTGCTCCTGCTCGCGAAGTGTCCGACGGCCGAGCGCGGCTGGCTGAACCTCTTCAAGGGCGAGATCATCGCCATCTCGAACTCCGACCTGAAGCTCACGCTCGGCGCGTTTGCCGCCGTGCTGTTCGTGCTCTGGCTGTTTCGCAAGGAGATCATCCTCGTGTCCTACGACCGCGAGCTGGCGCTCACGCTGCGCAAACGCGTGTTCGGCTGGAACCTGCTGCTTTACCTCTTGATCGGCCTCGCCATTTCGGTGGCGGTCATCGCGGTCGGGCCGCTGGTCACGTTCGGCTTCCTGCTGCTGCCGCCGCTGGCCGTGCGTTCCTTCGCCGGGACGATGCGTCAGTTCGTCATCGCGTCCAGCGTGCTGGGCGGGCTTGCGTCGGTCGCCGGCTTCGTGCTGGCGTATCAGTGGGATCTGCCCGTCGGCCCCACGGATGTCGCGCTGCTGGGAGTTGTCTGCGGACTGGGCAACGGCCTGCGCTGGTGCCGGGACCGGGCATTGTCTTCCCGCTGACAACGCGCTATACCCTCCGTCCACATGACGTTGACCCCCAATCGCCGCATGGCGCTCGTGGCCGTGGTGACGCTGGTGCTGGACCAGTTGAGCAAGTTCGCCGTGCTGCGTTATCTGGACTACGCCAAGGAGCGGGTCGTGGTGGAGGGCTTCTTCAAGTTTGTCCACTGGGGCAACACCGGCGCGGCCTGGAGCATGTTTCACGGGAACAACGAGCTGCTCACCATCATCGCGATGCTGGCGCTGCTCGCACTCTTCCTCACGCGGCACCACTTCGGCCTCGAACAGCCGCTCGGCCAGTGGTCGCTGGGCCTGATGTTCGGCGGCATCGCCGGCAACATTGCGGACCGCCTGCTGCAGGGCCACGTCGTGGACTTCATCTACTTCCACGTGCAGACGCGCAGCGGCAACGAGGCGGGCTTTCCAGCCTTCAACATCGCCGACAGCGGCATCTGCATCGGTGTGGGCCTGATGTTCCTGCTCTCGTGGCAGATGGAGACGAAGAAGCAGGAGCCATCGCCAGCTCCGCCGGAAACTGTCGCCAAGGATTCTGCCGACGCGGCGTCGAAGTAAGTCATGAAGCCGTCCGAGACACTTGGTAGGGTGAGACTCCGTCGAACCCCATTTGCTGACGCAGTCGGCGCGAGCGAAGCGAGCATCTCGGTTCGTTGCATCGAAAGAGATGCTCGCTCCGCTCGCCTCGCTCCGCTCGACATGGGGCTCGACAGAGTCTCGCCCTACCGGCCCTTGGCCTTCGCTTTCCTTTGTCTGCTCGCCGCTCTTTTCTCCGTTTCCGCCGCCGAGCCTTCCGCCACGCAGCTCATCTCCCCCTTTTTCACGCCGCCGGCGGAATTCGCCGGGCAGCCCGGCAGCTACCGCTCCCCGCTGCTCTTCAACGACGGCTCGCGCGTGCGGACCGCCGCCGACTGGCCGCGTCGCCGCGCCGAGATCCTCGCCCAATGGCACGGGCTCATGGGCGCGTGGCCGCCGGTTTTGGAGAAACCGAAACTCGAATACCTGGGCGAAAGCCCCCGGGACAACTACACCCAGCATCGCGTCCGCCTCGAACTTGCGCCCGGCGTCACCGGCGATGCGTGGCTCCTGATTCCCGACGGCAAAGGCCCGTTCCCCGCCGTGCTCGTGCCGTTCTACGAACCCGAGACCAGCATCGGCCTGGGCAGGAACCCGCACCGCGACTTCGCCGCACAGCTCACGCGCCGGGGCTTTGTGACCTTGAGCATCGGCTCGCCGGGCGGCGATGCCCGCAAACCCGAGCCGGGCCGCGATGGCTGGCAGCCGCTCTCCTTCCTCGGCTACATCGGCGCGAACTGCTGGCACGCGCTGGCGAACCTGCCGCAGGTTGATTCCAGGCGCATCGGCGTGGCCGGCCACAGCTACGGCGGCAAATGGGCGATGTTTGCGTCGTGCTTCTACGACAAGTTCGCCGCCGCCGTGTGGAGCGATCCCGGCATCGTCTTCGACGAGCCGCGCGGCAGCGTGAACTACTGGGAGCCGTGGTATCTGGGCCGCGACCCGCAGACGACGCGCAAGCCCGGCCTCATCACGCCGGACAGCCCGCGCACCGGCGCCTACAAGGTGATGCGCGAGGCAGGCCGCGACCTCCACGAAGTCCACGCGCTCATGGCCCCGCGCCCGTTCCTCGTCAGCGGCGGCAGCGAGGATTCTCCCAACCGCTGGATTCCGCTGAACCACACCGTCGCTGTGAACGAACTGCTCGGTTTCAAAAACCGCGTCGCGATGACCAACCGCAAGGACCACTCGCCAAACGAGGAGTCCAACGCGCTGCTTGTCGCGTTCTTCGAGCACTTCCTGAAGCCGGCGGAGCAGCGTCGGTAAGCCGGCGGGCGCTGCAAGTGCGTCGTGGGGATTCCGTCAGCCGCTCAGGGCCGCTCCAGATGAAGCTTCACGAACTCGAACGCCAGCGCCCCGACCTCCAACCGGAAGGGCCGTGGACTGTCAAATCCTTGCGCCGAGCGATTCTGAAAGAGTCACCATGCGTTCGGGCCGACGAAGTCAGGAGCTTGAATGCCTTCACCGGCGAACCTCTTCGCGAAGAAGCCACTCCCGGCAACCTCCTCTTCCTCCGGACCGAGCGCGGCATCGAGGTCATCTGGCACGACGTGGACTGCGTCGAGCACATCCTCGGCACGCTGCCCACCCGCGCGCCGTGAGCGGGACACTCCTGTCCCGCAATTGGAGAAGCGGGAGCAGGATTAGGATCAGGATTACGAGCAGGAGCCGAAGCGCGTCCCCTCGTGCTCCTGATCTTGATCCTAATCCTGCTCCTCTCACACCCGCGCAAACCAAGCGTGACGCCCGCGCTCCGCCGACTATCCTTCGCCCCATGCAACTCCGCCCCGTCGCCTTCCTCGCGTTGCTCACGCTCGCGGTCCCCGCTTTCGCCGACGCGCTGTCCACCGAGCAGCAGGTCCACCTCTGCCGCTGGTGCTCCGCGCAGTTCGCGCCCGCGCCGGTGGATTCGCCCGCCTACCGCAAATACGCGCCCGACCGCCGCGTGGACATCTTCCACCTCGCGCTCGATGTGACGCCGGACTTCAAGGCCCGCACCATCGCCGGCACCGCCACGCTCACGTTCAAGCCCATCGCCACGCCGCTCGAAGAGTTGCGGCTGGACGCGGTCGAGCTGCGCGTCGCCAGCTTGACCAGCTCGGAGAAGCTGCGCGGCCACCAGGTCACCGACAGTCAGATTGTCTTCACCTTTGCGACGCCGGTTCCGGTCGGGAAAGAGGCGCGCGTGACGGTGAAGTATTCCGCCGAGCCGCGCAAAGGCCTCTACTTCCGCACGCCGGAGATGGGTTACGCGGAGACGCATCTCTGGACGCAGGGCGAGCCGGGCGAGGCGCGGCACTGGTTCCCGTCGTTCGACCATCCGGTCGCGAAGTTCACCAGCGAGGTCACCTGCCACGTGCCCGCCGGCATGGTCGCGCTCTCGAACGGCCGGCAAGTTTCCGCGCAGCCCGGCGCGGCCGGACTCACCGCGTTTCACTGGACGCAGGAGAAGCCGCACGTGAACTATCTCATCACGCTCGTCGCGGGGCAGTTGAAGAAAATCGAGGACAAGCACCGTGATATCCCGCTGGAGTTCTGGACCACGCCCGGCGACCTCGCCGCCGCTCCGAACTCCTTCCGCCACACCAGGAACATCATGCAGTTCTTCGAGCGCGAAATCGGCGTGAACTACCCGTGGGCGAAATACGGACAGGTGGCCGTCCACGACTACCACTGGGGCGGCATGGAGAACACCAGCCTCACCACGCTGAACCACCGCACGCTCTTCACCGCCGAGACGGAGAACCTGTTCACCAGCGACAGCCTCGTCGCCCACGAGATGGCGCACCAGTGGTTCGGCGATCTCGTGACGTGCAAGGACTGGAGCCACGTCTGGCTGAACGAAGGCTTCGCCACCTACTACGACTGGCTCTGGCAGGGCGACCACGGCGGCACGAACGAAACGCTCTACGCCCTGCACGGCGCGGCGAAGGGCATCCTCGCGAACACGAACGAAACGCGCGGCATGGTGTGGCGGAAGTTCGGCGAGCCGGAGGAGATGTTCAACTACCTCGCCTATCCGAAGGGCGCGTGGGTGTTGCACATGCTCCGCTGCCAGCTCGGCGCGGACCTCTACCGCCGCTGCATCCGCACGTATCTCGACCGCCACGCCTATGGCTCGGTGACGACGGAGGACTTGAAGAAGGCCATCGAAGAGCAGTCCGGCCGGAGCTTCGACCGCTTCTTCGACCAATGGGTGCATGGCATCGGCGCGCCGACGCTGGACGTGACTTACGCGTGGGACGAGAAGGCCAGGCTCGCGCGCGTGAGCGTGAAGCAGTCGCAGAAGATTTCCGACGACGCGCACCTGTTCCAGTTTCCGCTGACGCTGCGCTTCAAGTCCAAGTCCGGCACCGCAGACCACACGGTGCAGGTGCGTGAAAAGGAGGAGGACTTCTACGTGCCGCTCAAGGCCGCGCCCGAAGTCGTCCGCGTGGACCCCGGCCTCACGCTGCTCGCGCGCATCAACTTCAAGCCGTCCACGCCGATGCTCCACGCGCAGCTCGCGGACAAGACCGATCTCGTCGGCCAGCTCCATGCGCTCGACCGGCTCGCCGGCCGCAGCGACGGCGAAACCATCACGAAGCTCAAGGCCGCGCTGGCGGGCGATTCGCACTACTCCGTCCGATCGCGCGCCGCCGACCTCCTCAAGCAGGCGCGGACGGACGAGGCGCTCGCGGCGCTGCTGGCTTCGACAAGGCAGTCCGACGCCCGCGTCCGCAGCGCCGTCATCAGCGCCCTCGGCGGTTTCTACCACGACGACGCCTTCGCCGCGCTGAAGCAGACGCTCGCAAGTGAGAAGAACCCCGGCATCCAGGCCACGGCGCTTCGCGAACTCGGCCCTTACGCGAAGCCGGAGGTTCGCGACCTGCTCGTGAAGTTCCTCAACACGCCGAGCTATCGCGACCGTCTCGCCGAGGCCGCCATCGCCGGCATGAGGGCGCAGGACGACCCGGCCTTCGTCGCGCCGCTGCTTGCCGCCCTTCAGTCACGCGAGCCCACGCAGCCGAGCACCGTTTTCTCCGCCGGTCTCGACGCTCTCGCCTCGCTCGCTCGCAACGAAGCAAAGAAGGATTCCGTCCGGGAGTTCCTCGCCGCGCGCGTGAACTCGCCGAAGGAACGCGTCCGCCTTGCTGCCATCACCGCGCTCGGCACGCTCGACGATCCGCGCGCGATTGCCGTGTTGGAGACGTTCACGCCGCTCGCCGCCGACCGCCCGGAGAAAGCCGCCGCCGACAGGGCTGTCGAGAAACTCCGCACCGCGCGCAAACCCGGCGACGACTTGAAGGGTCTGCGCACCGAAGTGCTTGATCTCCAGAAATCCAACCGCGAATTGAAGAAAGACCTGGAGGCGCTCAGGAAGAAGATCGAGGCGAAGTAAGAACGCACCTACTTGCCTGCGCCAGCCGGAGACCGTCTCCGCCACTCGCGCAGGATCTCGATGAGCATCGGCAGCACGGAGACGAAGATGATGCCGAGCACGACCAGCTCGAAGTTCTTCTTCACCCACGGCAGGTTGCCGAAGAACCAGCCGCACGGCACGAGCAGCGCCACCCACGCGACCGCGCCGGCCACGTTGAACAGCATGAAGCGCCGGTAGTCCATCGCGCCGCTGCCCGCCACGAACGGCGCGAACGTCCGCACGATGGGCACGAACCGCGCCAGGATGATCGTCTTGCCGCCGTAGCGCTCGAAGAACTCGTGGGTCTTCGCGAGATACTCCGGTTTGATCAGCCGCGGATATTTCTTCGAGAGCGCCGCGCCGGCGAACTTGCCGACGGAGTAGTTCACCGTGTCGCCGATGACCG
Source organism: Limisphaerales bacterium (assembly GCA_041666725.1). GTDB lineage: Bacteria > Verrucomicrobiota > Verrucomicrobiia > Limisphaerales > SXTU01 > SXTU01. Next base: position 2,571 of record JBAYGL010000136.1, on the reverse strand, counting down.
CCGCGAAGAAGAGCACCAGCCCGGCCGCGAAGACGTTCAGGCCGCTCTCGGGATTCGCGGCGATCGCACCGACCGCAAACAGCAGCGAATCACCCGGCAGGAACGGGGTCACCACAAGTCCCGTTTCCGCGAAGACGATGATGAACAGGATGCCATAGACCCACGCGCCGTGTTCGCGCGTGAGGTGGTGCAAGTGGTCCTGCAGGTGCAGGAAGAGATCGAGGACTTGCTTGATGGTGTCCATGAGCGGGCGCGACGCTGCGGAAATAGGCGTTGCGAGGCAAGCGTGTTGTTGCAGACTGTGCAGACGAGTTCTTCACATGAAAGCCGCCGTCCTCCACGGGAAAGAAGATGTCCGTCTCGAAGAAGTCGCCGAGCGTCCGCTCGCGCCGGGCGAGGTGCGCATCCGCATTGGCGCGGCACTGACGTGCGGGACGGACCTCAAGGTCTTCAAGCGCGGCTATCACGCCAGGATGCTCGTGCCCCCGACGGTCTTCGGACATGAGATGGCGGGCGAAATCGTCGAAACGCGGAGCGCGGAAGGCGGAGCGCGGAATGAAAACTGGCGCGTCGGCGAGCGTGTGGTGGTCGCGAACTCCGCGCCGTGCGACGACTGCGACGCGTGCGAGTGGGAGCAGCACAACCTTTGCGACGACCTGCTCTTTCTGAACGGGGCCTACGCCGAGTCCATCATTGTCCCCGCGCGGCTGGTGGAGAAAAACCTTCTGCGGCTCCGGCCTGGCACCGCCTTCCGTGACGCCGCGCTCACCGAGCCGCTCGCATGCGTCGTGCAGGGCATCGAGGATTCCCAGCTCGCCGCCGGGCAGCGCGTTCTGATCATCGGTGCGGGACCGATCGGCCTGATGTTCGTTGCGCTGGCGAGGCATCTCGGATGCGAAGTGGCCGTGGCGGGCCGCGGCGAAGCCCGCCTGCAGGCGGCCCGCAGGCTCGGGGCCGGTGAGATTTACGACGTCGGCGCAGCCGGCGACATCGTGAAGACCGTCACCGCGCGCCTGCCAAAGCCGAACTTCGACACCGTCATCGAGGCGGTGGGCAAACCGGAGGCATGGGAGGCGGCCGTGAAGCTCGTGCGCAAGGGCGGGGCGGTGAACTTCTTCGGCGGCTGCCCGGCGGGCACGAGCGTCTCCCTCGACACGGGGCTGATTCACTATTCCAACCTCACGTTGCGGGCCAGCTTCCATCACACGCCCCGCACGATCCGCCGGGCGCTGGAGTTCATCGAGTCCGGCGTCATCCGCGCCGCTGACTTCGTGGACGGCGAATGTGCGTTGAGCGAGCTGCCCGCGCTCTTCGCCCGCATGACGGCGGGCAACCGCGTGGTGAAGACGTTTGTGGATGTGACGCGGTAGGGTGAGACTCCGTCGAACCCCATTTCGAGCGGGGCGAGGCGAGCGCAGCGAGTTTCCCCGATGACCGGTATGCTCGCCTTACCGCTCCCCGCGATACACCGCCTGTGCCGTGCAGGTCTCGGCGACGACGACCTCGGTGAGCAGCGGCAGGCACGGCTTCAGGCGCTCCCAAATCCACACGGCCACGATTTCGCTTGTGGGATTGTCGAGGCCGGGGACTTCGTTGAGGTAACGGTGATCGAGTTGTTCCCACAGCGGCTTGAAGGCGGCGGAGATGTCCGCGTAGTCCATGAGCCAGCCAAGCTTTGGGTCACACTCCCCGGCGATGACGATCTCCACCTTGAAGCTGTGGCCGTGCAGCCGCCGGCACTTGTGCGCCTCGGGGAGGAGCGGCAGCAGGTGGGCGGCTTCGAATTGAAAGGATTTGCGGAGTTCCATCTTCATGAGTTCAAAAAAGTGATTGGTAATTAGTGATAAGTGGGTGGGGCAGCGTGGTGGTGGCTTGGACTAATTACTGAGCACTAATTACTCCCGGTTCATTGCTCCCAGTCCGTCCACCTCACCAGGTCGCCCAGCAGCGCCCGGCCGTCATGCCGCCACGTCAGCGGCGGGTTTTGCATCTGGCCCAGCGGACAGAGACGCGTTGCGCCCCAGCGGGCGAACTGCTGCGCAAGCCCCGCCAGCTCGTGTTCCTGTGCGCCCAGGCCGACGGTCGAGGTGTGGTCGCGCACCGGGTCCGCGCCACGCAAGGCTTCGCCCACGTCCAGCACGGGCTTCACGTAGATGAAGCGGTTCGCGCAGGACAACGCGAAGCGCGCCTCGGCCTCGTAAACCACCGTCCAGGCCGTGGAATCCGGGCTGCACCAGTGGCGGGTCTGGTCGGGCGCATGCGCGGCGCGGACTTCGTAAACGGCACGTCGGGCGGCGATGTGCGCGGCGGTCTCCGTGGAGATTTTCCCGCGCGGCTCGGCTGCCTCGCGGCGGGCCAGTTCTTCCGCAAGCTGTCCGGCGAACAGCAGCGCCGTGCCGGTGCCGTTGTCCTCGACGTAGAAGACGTGCGGCGACAGGCACCCGAGCTGGTCCCATGCGACGACATCGGCGGCGGCGGCGGCAACAAGCTTTTTGGCGCGCCAGCTCAGGAGCGCGTCACGCGTGACGTAGCCGAAGCTGACCTTGTGCCCGTAGCCGGCAAAGCGCACGC
>JBAYGL010000135.1:0-11149 GCA_041666725.1 Limisphaerales bacterium | reverse complement strand
TGGGCGAGCCGGCCACGTTCGTGCGCTCACCGATCATCATGAACTGGCCGATCTGCTGGGTGAAGGGCTGGGAACCTGAGAGGCGGAGGGGGAGCGGCTCTACAGGCGTTGGCGAATCGGAGGAACCCGGAGGGTTCGCAGCCATTGGCCGGGGGTTGAGCGCAGCGACACCCCCGGTAGGAGCGGTGGAAGCATCCGACCCTGAAGGGGTCGCAGGCTGCGACCCCTGCCGGGGTCGTTCCGTTTGCGGCGCGGCTTCCGGGGGTGTTGTCGCTTCGCTCCTCAACCCCCGGCTAATGGCTGGAAGCCCTCCGGGCTTCGCGGTTTGAGCGGCAGGGAATGAGCGGGTGACTTGCTTCAGCGATTGGGCAACCTCCCTCGGATGTCTTCCCTCCAGCGCCTTTGCGATGGCGGCGATGTGTTCGGGCGTGTTGCCACAACAGCCGCCCGCGATGTTGATGAGGCCGCCCTGGGCGAACTCGCCGAGGAAACGGCCCATGTCTTCGGGCTTCAGATCAAAGCCAGTCGGGGAAAGCGGATTGGGAAGACCCGCGTTGGGATAGCAGGAAACAAAGGCCTCGGATTTCTCGGCCAACTCCGCGAGGAATGGGCGCATCAGGTCCGGTCCCAGCGAGCAGTTCAGGCCCACGGAGAGCGGCTTCACATGCTTCACCGCGTTCCAATAGGCCTCGATGGTTTGCGCGGAGATCATCGTCTCGCCGCCGCGGCCGACGGCTGCGGAAATCGAGATCGGCAGATGAACCTTGTCTTGTTCAAACACTTCCTGAATCGCCACCAGCGCCGCCTTGGCGTTGAGCGAGTCGAAGATCGTTTCCACCAGCAGGAAGTCCGAGCCGCCCGCGATGAGCGCGCGGACCTGCTGGATGTAGGCCGCCTTCACCTGGTCGAATGTGCAGACACGGAAGCCCGCGTCGTCCGCGTCCGGCGAGTTTGAGAGCGACACCGTCAGCGGCCCGATGGCCCCGGCGACGAAGCGCGGCTTGCCGTCTTGGTTCGCGATGCGGTCGGCCCATTCGCGACACTGGCGCGCGGAGGTCTCGTTGATTTCCCATGCAAGGTCGCCGAGAAACTTGTCATCCACGACCTTTTGGTAGAACGCCGGGTCCTTGCGCCCGCCGTGCTCGCGCGGGTCGTCCACGAAGAATTCGCTTTGGCCGATGCTCGTCGCGGAAAAGGTGTTCGTCTCGATGATATGCGCGCCGGCTTCGAGGAAGCGCCGGTGGATGTCGCAGATCATCTTCGGCTGGGTGAGCGAGAAGAGGTCGCCGTTGTTGAGCAGGTCCTTCTTCGAGTTCTCAAAACGATCTCCCCGGATGTCCGCCTCCTTCATCCCATAGCTGCGGATGGTGGTGCCCATCGCGCCATCGATGATGGCGATGCGCTCGGTGAGGAGGCGTTTCAGCAGTTCGGCGTGGGCGGCTCGGCTCATAATTCAGGACAAACGTCCGACCAGTGTGCGGGAAACGTTGAAGCAACTCAAGGCTGCGTCCAGGCCGTGCAGCGCATGGGGCGCATTTTGACACTGCCCCCGAAGGAGCGCGGCTTTCAAGCCGCAGCAGGGTGGGTGGCGCAGAAACCGCTCGTATTTGCCGGGGCGTTTCGTTCATTCGCAGCCTTCTGCGGCGTGAACGCCGCGCCCCGGGGGCAGTGCCCGAATGCGCCCCAGCGCATGGATTTTTGCATTGTTTTCCCGTGCTGCTCGTCTTGACTCTTCGCATGAAGACACGTTCGTTCCTCCGTCAGGCAGTGTGGTTTGCCGCCGGCTGCGCCCTTTCCATTTCCCTGCACGCCCATCCGGCTGCCGATGCCATGACGGCGGCGGCGAAGGAGTTTCTGGGCGCTCTCAAGCCCGAGCAGAAGGCCAGGGCCCACTACGCAGATCTCAAGGACAATGCCCGCCAGGCGTGGCACTTCATCCCGACCGAGATGGTGACGTTCGGGCGCAAGGGTCTGCCCATGACCGAGATGACCGAGCCGCAGCGCAAGCTCGCGCTGGCGCTGCTGCACTCCGGCATGAGCGATCATGGCTACCAGAAGGCCACGAGCATCATGAGCTTGGAGGGTGTGCTGCGCGAACTGGAGAAGAACGGCAGGGTGGAACGCAACCCGATCAAATACTTCGTCAGCATCTACGGCACGCCCGACGCCAGGGGCACGTGGGCGTGGCGTTTCGAGGGGCACCACCTTTCGCTGAGTTTCACGATTGTGGACGGAAAGGAATTCGCCGCAGTCCCGTCCTTCATGGGCACCAATCCGGCGGAAGTCCGTGAAGGCCCGAAGAAGGGCCTTCGCGTGCTGGGCGTCGAGGAGGACCTCGCCCGCGAACTGGTGAAATCCCTGAGCGCCGAGCAGCGCGCCGAGGGAATCTGCGACAAGGTCGCGCCCAAGGACATCATCACTTCCGCCGACCGCAGTGCGAAGCGGCTTTCGCCGGAGGGCATCGTGTTTTCCAAGCTGAACGCACCGCAGAAGGACCTGATCAGGAGGATCGTCTCCGAGTATGCCAGTCGCGTCCGGTCCGACGTGGCGAAGACCGACCTCGCGAAGATCGACAAGGCAGGGTGGGAGAAGGTTGCCTTCGCGTGGGCCGGCCGGCTGGAGCGCGGCGACGGTCACTACTACCGCGTGCAGGGGCCGACGTTCCTGCTCGAATACGACAACACGCAGAACAACGCGAACCACGTCCATGCGGTCTGGCGCGACTTCACGAACGACTTTGGCGGCGACCTGCTCAAGCGGCACTACGAGCAGGCGCACAAGCAGTAGGGAAGCGTCCGGGAAAGGGCTCAGGCCAGAAACGGCAGGCTCACCAGGTTCACGTAAAGCGCCGCGAGCAGGTCATCCACCGTCACGCCCCAGCCGCCGGGGAGCGACTGGCTTTGGCGCACGGGCCACGGCTTCCAGATGTCGAAGAGGCGGAACGCCGCGAAGATGCCGACGCCGCCGAGCCAGTGGTTCCCGCTGAAAAAGTAGCTGGCTTCCGGCATCCGCCCAGTGCTGTGCATGACGCTCAACACCCAGGCGCTGAAGCACAGCGGCACGGCGATGATTTCATCCATCACAACGGACGGCGGGTCTTGCCGGCGCAAGGCCAACTCCGCTTTACCGCAGGTCCACACGCAGAAGGGAATGCTCACCAGAATCCCGGCGAAGAAGGCCGTGACCGAGCCGGTTACCACGAGCGCCGCAAACCACGCCATGCCGAGCAACGTGCCCCATGTGCCCGGCGCTGGCTTCAGCCGCCCGATGCCGAAGCCTTGTGCAAGCCACACGATGAGCGAATCGTCCGCCGTCGGTTCCGGCGGTGGATCACATTCGACAGTTTGGTTTGTATGGGTGAGAGCGTCAGCCACGGGCTCGGACGGATGGACGGGCCCTCCAAACGGGTCGCCCATATTGCGAAACTCTCTGATGCCTCGCCTCATGCCGGTGAAAAACGGCGGAATTTGGTTCGCGCCAAACCAAACCAGAGAGAGCACGGCAATCAAAATCAACTCGCCCCCAGAAAGGCCTAACATGGCCAGTGAGTGAATTGGGAGTGGTGCTGCGGTGGTCATCTATTCAACGGGTCGCGTGTTGGACGTCCTGCGCCGCGAGCTTATTGACGAGCCGTCACATGTCCTCCAAATAAATCTGCCGGTTCCTCCACAGGTAGAGCAGGCCGGAGCTCAGGGTGAGGAGGACGGTGACCCACAGGGCTAGTTCAGCAAACCACGGCATCAGCAGGCCAAAGATGTCCCGCAGCCACGGCCACCACTCGACGTGCGCGTCCAGCACCAGCAGCGCGATGATGGCGACGATTTGGGAAATGGTCTTGTGTTTGCCGTAGCGCTCGGCGGCCATCGTCACGCCTTTCGACGCCGCAAGCAGGCGCAGTCCGGTGATGGCCAGTTCGCGCGCCACGATGAGCACGACCATCCACGCCTCGACGCTCACTGCCGGCAGCGCGCCGGTGTCGGGGTTGAACTTGCTGCGCTCAACCAGCGCGATGAAGGCGGAGCAGGTGAGAATCTTGTCCGCGAGCGGGTCCATCAGGATGCCGAAGCTGGTGATGAGCTTGCGCTCGCGGGCGATCTTGCCGTCGAAGAAATCCGTCAGGCCCGCGATGCTGAACAGGACGAGCGCGAGGGTGTCGTTCACGGGCGAGCGGGAGAACATCGCCACGAGGAACAGGCCCGTGAGGACAAAGCGCGAGACGGTGAGTTTGTTGGGCAGGTTCACGAGACGGTTTGACGCGGAGGCGCAAAGGCGCAAAGGGATGGCAGGCGGGCAGTCATAGGCCGTTCACAGCTCTGTGGATTCCGTTCTTCACGAATTGTTCTCCGAAATTGATGACGAGGCCAAGCTTGAGTTTGGTGAGCCGCAAGTAAGTCAGCATCTGTGCCTCGAAGACCGGGTTCCATTCGAGAACGGCCTTGGGGTCGACCAACACCAGGTCGTTCACGCGGAGGTCCAGCCGCAGTGGAGTGGCAAGCGTGAAGCCTTTGTAGATAACGGGCACGGGACGTTGACGCTCCACTTTCAGTCCGCGCAGCTTCAATTCGCACGCCAGCGCCTCCTCATAGACGCCTTCCAGGAGTCCCGGGCCGCCGAGTTCACGGTGAACTTCGACGGCTCTGTCCACAATGACCTTGCTGATGACGTTCTCATCCATAGGAGGAGTTCATTTTGACGCAAAGACGCGAAGGCGCAAAGAAATTGAGTTGCTGGCAAAAGCACACGTGAAAGTGTTGCTTGTCCCGCTTTGCGTCTTTGCGCCTTTGCGTCAAACTGGCTCCGCAATCAAGTCGTAGTCGGTGTGGCTGATGATTTTCACGCGGGCGAACTTGCCGACAGGCAGCTTGCCGCGCACATAGACGCGGCCGTCAATGTCCGGCGCGTCGGCCTCGCCACGGGCGACCAGATAGTTCCGAGTTTGGAGTTTGGAGTTTGGAGTTCCGGATTCGCGCAGGAGGCCGTGTTCCCACGAGAGGACTTTGGCCTGCTGGAGTTGCTGCTCCTTGGCGCTTCCCTCGACGAGCACCTTGAGCGTGCGGCCCACGAAGCCTTCCGAGACGCCGCGGGCGACTTCGTGCTGGGCGGCCATGGCGAGTTCGCGGCGGCGCTGCTTCACCTTGTCGGTGAGCTGGCCGGTCATCTTGCCGGCGACGGTGCCGTCCTCCTGCGAGTAGGCGAAGATGCCGAGCCGCTCGAACTTCGTCTCGCGGATGAAGTCCAGCAGCGTGTCGAAGGCCGCCGCCGTCTCGCCGGGGAAGCCGACGATGAACGTGGTGCGGAGCGCGATGCCCGGCACGCCGACGCGGATGCGGGCGATGAGGTCGCGGATGTATTGGCCGCTGGTCTCGCGGCGCATCCGGGCAAGCATGTCGTCGTGGATGTGCTGGAGCGGCATGTCCACGTAGCGCGCGACCTTGGGGCATTCGGCGATGGTGCGGATGAGTTCGTCTGTCCAGTGCGCGGGGTGGGTGTAGAGCAGGCGAATCCAGAAGTCACCCTTGAGCGTGTTCAGCTCGCGGATGAGCGAGCAAAGCGTCGTGGCGTCGGCGGGCAGCGAGCTGGCGGCGGCGCGGAACTTTTCCGGCGAGGAAATGGCGCGGCTGTGATTCGCGCGCAGGTCGAGGCCGTAGTAGGTCGAGTCTTGCGAAATGAGGTTCAGCTCCTTCACGCCGTCCTTGATGAGCGCCTTGGCCTCGGCGACGACATCGGCCTGCGTGCGGCTGCGGTGGCTGCCGCGCATCCGGGGGATGATGCAGAAGCTGCACGGGTGGTTGCAGCCTTCGGCGATCTTCACGTAGGCGAAGTGACGCGGCGTGAGGCGGAAGCGGGGCGTCTCGTAGTCGGGGATGTAGATGGGGCGGGTGGTGACGTCGAAGACGGGTTGAGAGTTGAGAGTTGAGAGTTGAGAGCCCGGCGTCAGAACGGTTTTGGTTTTGCCGAACGCGTCTTTGCCACGGAGCGATTCACCGGCGTCGTGCGGCGACGGCTTCGCCTTGTCCAGGTCGGCGAGCTGCGACTGGACTTTCTTCTTTGAGCGTTGGGCGCTGGACGTTGAATGTCGGATGTTCAGCTTCTCTCCACGCCGTGCCATCGCCTCCTTCACCAGTTCGCCGACCTGTGCGACCTGATCGATGCCCATGAAGGCGTCCACCTCGGGCAGGAGCTTCGGAAGTTCCTCGCGGAACCGCTGGCTGAGGCAGCCGGAGACGATGAGCGCCTGGCCGCGATGGTTGGCGTCGCGCACGGCGACGGATTCAAGGATGGCGTCCACGCTCTCCTCCTGCGCGGCGTCGATGAACGAGCAGGTGTTGACGATGACGGCGTCGGCGTCGGCGGGGTCGTTGGTGATTTCCGCGCCGGACTTGAGCAGTGAGCCGATCATGATCTCGGCGTCCACGAGGTTCTTCGCGCAGCCGAGGGAAATCATGCCGACACGCACGGGGCGGGCGGAGATGGGTTTGAGTTTGTCTGTCACAAAGCGGGAGAGGAATGACCAATGACGCAATGTCCAACGACCAATCAGTGCCCAATTCCCAATGTCCGAAGGCCAGCGGCGCTCGGCCTGCCATTGGGCATTGGTGCTTGGTCATTCATTGGGAATTGGGCATTGGCAATTGGACATTCCGCCGTTCATTTCTGCGCCGGTGCGTTGGTCGGCACGGCTCCCGGCGGGAACGGCAGATACTCGACGGCGCGCTTGTCCGGCGGAGCCTTGTAATAGCCCTGGCCGAGGTTGACGAGCGGGTCGGCGGACTGGTTGCGACGCCAGGCGTTGTAGCCCCAGGCGACCAGGGACAGGAACAGCGCGATGAGGATGAGCGGCAGGAGAAAACGGAGGTTCAGCTTGGAGAGCTGGAGCGTGACCCAGTCCAGCACGCCCTTCTCGCGGGGGATGAGGCTGGGCGGTTCGCTGAAATTTTTGGTCTGGGCCAGCTCGGCGTCGAGATCGGCGAGCAGGTTCGGGACGTCCAGCTTGTAGTGGCGGCCGAGGGATTTGGTATGGCCGCGAATGTAGACCGGCGCGCTGAAGGGGCTGTAGTTGCCCTCCTCCAACGCGAGAATGTGGTCGGACTTGATCTTGGTGGCGTCGGCCACCTGGGACACGGTGAGACGCTGGGTTTCCCGCGCCCGCCGAAGTTGTTCACCCACACTGCTGCTGGACATGCGCGGATAGGAAAGCAGTTCACCGCCGTGGAAAGCAACCACGGAAACCGGAAGTCACGTTCAGACCGGCGCGGGCGCGGGGGCTCCGAGCCCGGGCTCGAGAGGCGGCGGGGTTGTTCTGGGAGGTTCGGGCAGCGGGGTGCCTGCCGGTGCGCCGGTGGGTGGGGCAGGGGTCAGGGCGGGCGGCGGCGGCGGGTTGGTCATCTTGCCGGTGCGGATGATTTCCTCAACCTGTGAACCGTCGAGCGTTTCAAATTCGAGGAGGGCCCTGGCGATGGCTTCGAGCTTGTCGCGGTTTTCTTCGATGAGCTTCTTCGCCACGGCGTAACCCTCGTCAATGATGCGCTTCACCTCGGTGTCAATTTCCTGCGCCGTGTGCTCGCTGTAGTCCTTCCGGCGGCCCAGTTCGCGACCGTGGAAGTAATCGTCGTCCCCGCCGTATTGAATCATGCCCAGCTTGTCGCTCATGCCAAACTGGCAGACCATCGCGCGGGCCATGGCGGTGGCCTGCTGGATGTCACCGGCGGCTCCGGTGGAAATGTCATCGGCAACGATCTCCTCCGCGAGACGGCCTGCCATCGTGACCGCGATCATGTCGAGCATCTCCTTGCGGCGACGGCTGTGGACGTCGTCCTTGGGCAGATACATGGTCGCACCGAGCGCCTGTCCGCGGGGGATGATGGTGACCTTGTGAAGGGGATGGGTGTGCTGGAGCAGGACGTTGATGAGCGCGTGGCCGGCCTCGTGCCAGGCGGTGTTCTTCTTCTCCTCGTCGGTCATGGCGAGGCTGCGGCGTTCGCGACCCCAGCGGACCTTGTCGCGGGCCTCCTCCAGCTCCTTCATCGTCACGGCCTTCTTGCTCTGGCGGGCGGCGAGGAGGGCGGCTTCGTTCAACAGGTTGGCGAGTTCCGCGCCGGAGAAACCGGGGGTTCCGCGCGCGATGACGGAGAGGTCGGCGGTCGGGTCGAGTTTCACATTGCGCGCGTGAACTTTCAGGATGGCTTCGCGTCCACGCACGTCGGGAAGGTTGACCGTGATCTGGCGGTCGAATCGGCCCGGGCGGAGCAGGGCGGGATCGAGCACGTCGGGGCGGTTTGTTGCGGCGATGATGATGATGCCCTCGGTGGTGTCGAAGCCGTCCATCTCGACCAGCAGGGCGTTGAGCGTCTGCTCGCGCTCGTCGTTGCCGCCACCCAGGCCGATGCCGCGGCTGCGGCCCACGGCGTCAATCTCATCAATGAAGATGAGGCAGGGCGTGTTCTTCCGGGCCTGCTCGAACATGTCGCGCACGCGGCTGGCGCCAACGCCGACGAACATTTCCACGAAGTCCGAGCCGCTGATGCTGAAGAAGGCGGCATCCGCCTCGCCCGCGATGGCCTTGGCCAGGAGCGTCTTGCCGGTGCCGGGCGCGCCGATCATCAGGATGCCCTTGGGGATGCGGCCGCCGAGCTTTTGAAATTTCTTCGGATCCTTCAGGAACTCGACCAGTTCAAAAACCTCATCCTTCGCCTCTTCGACGCCGGCGACGTCCTTGAAGGTCGTCTTGTTCTTGTCCTTGGCGAGTATGCGCGCCTTGCTCTTGCCGAAGCTCAGGGCGCTCTTGCCCGCCATCTTCAGGTTTCGGATGAAGACAAAGTAGATGAACCCGGCGATGAGCAGCACCGGCAGGAAGCTCAGGAGAACGGACCAGATCAGCGTGTTGGGTTCCTTGGTGGTGAAGACGCCGCTTTCGAGCAGTTCCTCGATGAGCTTGTCCGTGACTGGAATCTTCAGCCGGAATGGCACTTCCTTCTTCTTGCCCTTTTCATCGAGCAGGTTCTTTCCGTTGGCGTCCACCTCGTAATAGGAGCCGGTGATTTCGCGGAGATCGGAGGTTTGCGGGCTGTAGGTGACGTAGCCGGCGGGGATTTGCTTCTCCCGGACCTTCTGCATGAACTCGGGATAACCCAATGTCTTCGGGGTCATCTCGGCCTTGCGGAAGGTCACGAGGAATATGATGCCTGCAACGATGAGGAGCCAGACAGTGACCGTCCGCATGCCGAGCATCTTCTCGTCATTCGGTTCCTGCTTGCCGTTTTCCGGGGTGCGGTTGGATTCAGACATTTTTCAGATGTGCCGCAGCGTAACACCCGCCAACCGGGGAAGCAACAGCGGGTTGACGGGAGAAAATCCTTGCCGCCGCGTCGCCGCTGCCCACAATCCCAGCACAATTCAGAGCCAGTCCAACACCACACATTTATGGGTCGCATCTACAACAGCATCGTCGAGACCGTGGGCCACACGCCGCTCGTCCGCCTCAACCGCATCCCCGCCAGCCTCGGTGTGGACCCGGCCACCCAGATTCTGCTCAAGTGCGAGTTCTTCAACCCGCTCGGCTCCGTCAAGGACCGCATCGGCATGGCCATGATCGAGGCCGCCGAGCGCAGCGGCCGGCTGAACAAGGACACCGTCATCATCGAGCCCACCAGCGGCAACACCGGCATCGCCCTGGCCTTCGTCGCCGCCGCCAAGGGCTACAAGCTCATCCTCACCATGCCCGAGACCATGTCACAGGAGCGGCGCGTGCTGCTCGCGATGCTCGGGGCCAAGCTCGTGCTCACCGAGGGTGCCAAAGGCATGAAGGGCGCGATCGCCAAGGCCGAGGAACTCGCCGCCGCCACTCCCAATTCATGGATTCCCCAGCAGTTTGAAAATCCAGCCAACCCGGAAATCCACCGCAAGACCACGGCGGAGGAAATCTGGGCCGACACCGACGGCAAGGTGGACTTCCTTGTCGCCGCCGTGGGCACCGGCGGCACCATCACCGGCTGCTGCGAGGTCATCAAGCCGCGCAAGCCGTCCTTCCAGGCCATCGCCGTCGAGCCGAAGGATTCGCCGGTCATTTCGCAGACCCTTGCGGGCGAGCCGGTGAAGCCCGGCCCGCACAAGATTCAAGGCACCGGCGCGGGCTTCGTGCCGGCCAACCTCCACCTCAAGGATGCCAAGGGCGGCGCGCAGATCACCGAATGTGTGCAAGTCTCCAATGACGACTCCTTCGCGATGGCCCGCCGGCTCGCCAAGGAAGAAGGACTGCTCGTGGGCATCTCCACCGGCGCGAACGTCTGGGCGGCCATCGAAGTCGCCAAGCGCCCCGAGAACAAGGGCAAGACCATCGTCACCATCGCGTGCTCGACCGGCGAGCGCTACCTCAGCACCGCCCTCGCCGCCGACGCGCGCGCCGAAGTGGGCGCGTAACCTCCCTGCGTGGCCACGTTCGTGAGAACGTGGAAAACCGCCTCATCAAAACGCTCAGACGCGGCGAGCCTTCCCTGGCAGGGAAACGCGTCGTTGGTTCCGGTTCAATCACGGCTTGCCTCCGCCGGGCTTCTTCGCTATCCGATCTGGCGTGACCCCGAAGGAAGCGTTCATAGCCCTCAATCTGGTTGAGCACGTCGGGCCGGTCCGTGTCCGGCAACTGCTCGACCATTTCGGTGACGCGCCCGCCATTCTGCGTGCGAACAAACAGCAGCTCCTCCAGGTGCGTGGCATCGGCGCGGAGACGGCGGACGCGATTTGCGGCTGGGAGAGCGGCACGGATTTGGGCGGCGAGCTGAAACGCATCGCCGAGTTCGGCTGTCATGTGCTCACGCAGGACGACGCGGATTATCCCGAGCTGCTCCGGCAGATTTACGACCCGCCCATCGCGCTCTACGTGAAGGGAACGCTCACCGCGCAGGACAAGAACGCCGTCGCCCTCGTGGGCTCGCGGCAGACCACGAGTTACGGCGTCGAGACCGCGCGCAAGCTCGCCTACCAGCTCGCCTATGTCGGCGTGACCGTCGTGAGCGGCGGGGCGCGGGGCATTGACACCGCGGCGCACCAGGGCGCGCTGGCCGCGAAGGGCCGCACCGTCGCCGTCCTCGGGACCGGCATCAACCTGGTCTTCCCGCCGGAGAACGCCGAGCTGTTCGAGCGCATCGCCGCCAGC
>JBAYGL010000134.1:0-11166 GCA_041666725.1 Limisphaerales bacterium | reverse complement strand
CGCCTTCAACAGCAACCTGCCCTACGACCGTTTCACCCGGGAGCAGCTCGCCGGTGACCTGCTGGCGAGCCCGACCCGCGATCAGCTCATTGCCACGGGCTTCCACCGATGCAACGTGACGACGAACGAGGGCGGCACCATCGAGGAGGAGAACCTGGCGAACTACGCCGCCGACCGCGTGACGACCACTGCGTGGGTCTGGCTCGGGCTTACCGCAAACTGCGCACAGTGCCACGACCACAAATTCGATCCGGTCACGACGAAGGATTTTTACTCGATGGCCGCGTTCTTCCGGAACACGACGCAGCGCGGCCTGGACGGCAACCGCAAGGATTCCGACCCGAACATCACCGTGCCCGTCGCCCCCGAAGATGAACGGCGTTGGACGGCGTTGCCGGCGGAAATCGACGCGGCCAGGGTCCGGACCGATGAGCGCCGCAAGGCTGCGAATCCGGATCACAACGCCTGGGCATTGAAGGCATCGCCGGCAGACCTGGACAACGACTTCAACCTGTCGAAACGCGTCGTGAGCGCCGTGCTCAACGAAGGCACCGGCACGAATCTCAACATCAGCACCGGCACTCCGCAGCGCATCGCGGCCACGGGACAGTTGGACTGGAAGCCCGGAGGCCGTCTCGGGTCCGCGCCGGTCATCACCAAGGACGCGCACATCGTGCTTGGCGATCTTGGTGACTTTGAGCACACGAACAGCTTCAGCTTCGGTGCCTGGGTCAACGTTCCGAAGGCGGGCGGCAACAGGCAGTCGTCCATCCTTGGACGGATCGACAGTGACAAGGGCTTTCGCGGCTGGGATTTGTTCGAGTCGGAATCGGAGTTTGTCGTCCACATCGTCAACGAGTGGCCCAAGACTGCGATCCGCGTCTCGACCGCCGGCAAGCAGGTGAAGGCGGGCACTTGGCAGCATGTCGTCGCCACCTACAACGGCTCCGGCAAGGGCTCCGGGGTGAAGCTGTTTGTGGATGGCGTGGAGGCCAAGGTAAAGGTCAACAACGACAGTTTGAAGGGCAGCATTCGAACTGCGGTCCCGTTGCGCGTCGGCCAGCGGAGCCGGGGCCAGGCATTCGAGGGCGGCCAGGTGCAGGACGTTCAGGTATACGCCCGCAAACTGGAGCTGGGTGAAATCGGCAGGCTGATGAAGCTCGGGCCGCTGCGTGTGTCGCTTGCGAAGGCCCCGGACAAGCGCACCCCGAAGGACAAGGAAGCACTCTTCGAACATTGGCTGGGCACGCGTGACGCACAGTTCATGGAGAGCGCCAAAGTGCTGGCGGTGCTGGAAAAGGAGCGCAACGCCGTCCGCGAACGCAACCCGGTGACGCATGTTCAGCAGGAGAAGAAGGATTCAATGCCGATGGCCTTCATCCTCACCCGCGGGCAATACGACAAGAAGCGCGAAGAGGTGAAGGCGAACACGTTTGCCGCCCTGAACCCGCTGCCCAAGGATGCTCCGCCCAACCGGCTCGGTCTCGCGGAGTGGCTGGTGGCACCCGAGAACCCGCTCATGGCGCGCGTCACGGTGAACCGCTACTGGCAGGAGATCTTTGGCCTGGGCATCGTGAAGACCAGCGAGGACTTTGGGGTGATGGGCGATCCACCGTCGCACCCGGAACTGCTGGACTGGCTGGCGGTGGAGTTTCGCGAGTCCGGCTGGGATGTTAAAAAGTTTTTCACACTGATCGTCACCTCGGCGGCCTACCGGCAGGCGGCGGTGACCACCAAGGACAAGCTGGAGAAGGATCCACAGAACCGGCTGTTTTCACGCGGTCCGCGCTTCCGCATGGACGCCGAGATGGTGCGCGACTACGCGCTCGCGGCCAGCGGGCTGCTCGTCCGGAAGATCGGCGGGCCCAGCGTGCGGCCGTATCAGCCGCCCGGAGTCTGGGAGGCCGTCGCGATGCCCGGCAGCACGACGCGCGAATACAAGCAGGACACGGGCGACGCGCTTTACCGCCGCAGTCTCTACACGTTCTGGAAGCGCACCGCGCCGCCCGCGAGCCTGGACCTCTTCAACGCGCCGAGCCGCGAGGGCTGCACCGTGCGCCGCGAACGAACGAACACGCCGTTGCAGGCGCTGGCCACGCTCAATGACACGCAGTTCGTCGAGGCGGCGCGCCGCCTCGCGGAAAATGCGCTGCTGGCCGGCGGGGACGGCCGCAAGGCCGTTGTGGTGATGGTCCGCAGATTGTTGGGCCGGACGTTGAGCACTGCGGAGGCCAGGATCGTGAACGAGTCGCTCGCCGGACTGGAGGATCACTACGCAGCCAACCCCGACGAGGCCAGGAAGCTCATCGCCACGGGCGAGTCCAAGCCGGACGCGCAGCTCGCTCCCGCCCGCCTCGCAGCGCTGACGATGGTCGCGAACCAGTTGATGAACCTCGACGAAGTGCTGAACAAGTAACCCCAATCCTTCCGAACATGAGCCTCCAGAACGAATTCATCCGCCACGAAACCCGCCGCCAGTTCTTCGCGCGCGGCAAGAGCGCGCTGGGTTACGCCGCGCTCACGTCGCTCATGGGCGGCGGCCTCCGCCTGTGGGCCGAGGATGCGGCGACGAAGCCCTCGCTGCCGCACTTCCCGGCGAAGGCGAAGAACATCATCTACCTGCACATGGTGGGCGGTCCGTCGCAGATGGACCTCTACGATTACAAGCCGGTGATGCAGCAGTGGTATGACAAGGATCTGCCGGACTCCATCCGGCAGGGCCAGCGGCTCACCACGATGACCAGCGGGCAGACGCGCTTTCCGATCGCGCCCTCGAAATACAAGTTCAGCCAGGCCGGAAAATGCGGCTTGTGGATGAACACCGAGATGCTCCCGCAGACGGCGAAATGCGTGGATGACATGGTCTTCATCCGCTCGATGCACACGGACGCCATCAATCACGAGCCGGCCATCTGCCACATGCAGACCGGCAACCAGGTCGGCGGCCGGCCCTGCATCGGCTCGTGGGTGAGTTACGGCCTCGGTTCGATGAATCAGAATCTGCCGACATTCTGCGTTCTGGTGGCCGCGCCCTCAAAGCCCGAGCAGTGCCAGGCCATCTCGGCGCGCTTGTGGTCCAGCGGCTTCCTGTCCGGCGAGCACGCGGGCGTCTCCTTCCGCAGCCAGGGCGACCCGATCCTCTTCATCAACAACCCGGCCGGCGTCAGCGCGGACCTGCGGCGCAAACAGCTCGACGGCCTGCGAAAACTCAACGAGCTGAACCAGCGCGCCGTGGGCGACCCGGAGACGCTCACACGAATCCAGCAGTATGAGATGGCGTTCCGCATGCAGACCAGCGTGCCGGAACTGATGGAGGTGAAGAGCGAGCCGGAGAGCACCTACCGGCTCTACGGGGACGAGGCGAAGAAGCCCGGCACGTTTGCGTTCACCGCGCTGATGGCGCGGCGGCTCGTCGAGCGGGGCGTGCGCTTCGTGCAGATTTACCACAACAACTGGGATCACCACTCAAACGTCGGCGGGCGCATGCCCAACCAGTGCCGCGATGTGGACCAGCCGACGTTCGGCCTGCTCAACGACCTCAAGTCACGCGGCCTGCTCGACGAGACCATCGTCATCTGGGGCGGCGAGTTCGGGCGGACGATCTACTCGCAGGGCGGGCTTACGAAGGAGAACTACGGCCGCGACCATCACCCGCGCTGCTTCACGATGTGGGTGGCCGGCGGCGGCTTCAAGGGCGGCACGATCTACGGCACGACCGACGACTTCAGCTACAACATCGTCGAGAACCCGGTGAACGTGCATGACTTCCACGCGACCATTCTGCATCAGCTCGGCATCAACCACGAACGCTTCACCGCCCGATACCAGGGTCTCGACTTCCGCCTCAGCGGCGTGGAGCCGGCGCGCGTGGTGAAGGAACTGCTCGCGTGACACCCCGTCGCGGCGAAGCTTACAATTCGCCGCATGTCTGAATTGAATCGCCTCGTTTGCATTGCGCTCGCCTGGCTGGGGCTGGCGCTCCTTCCTGCTGCTGCCGCCACCCGGACACCGCCGCCCAACTTCGTCTTCCTGCTGGTGGACGACCTGCGTTGGAACGCCCTGGGCTTCATGGGCGACAAGATCGTCCGGACGCCGAACCTGGACCGGCTCGCGGCCCGGAGCGTCGTGTTCGACAACTGCTTCGTCACGACCTCGATCTGTTCGGTGAGCCGCGCGAGCATTTTCACCGGACAGTGGATGCGGCGGCACGGCATCGTTGATTTTGCAAAGGGCCTGAACGGCACGGCGTGGGACAACACGTATCCCGCGCAACTGCGTTCGGCCGGCTTCCGCACCGGCTTCATCGGGAAGTATGGCGTGGGTTCCGTGAAGGAGACCGAGGCCAAGGCCGCCGCGTTTGACTACTGGAAGGGGCTGCCCGGCCAGGCCGGCGAATTCATCGAGAAGGATGACCCCACGCGGACACACAAGACGGCCCGCTTCGGCAACGAGGCGTTGGAATTCCTCGCCGGCTGCTCGAAGGACAGGCCGTTCTGCCTCTCGCTCAGTTTCAACGCCGTCCACGCGCGCGACGGCAAGCCGCGCGAGTTCGAGCCGGACCCGCGCGACGAGGAGCTGTATGCCAGCGTGACCATCCCCGTGCCCGAGCTCGCGACGGACGAGGCGTTCAAGCGTCTGCCCGAGTCCGTGCAAAAGTCCGAGGGCCGCAAGCGCTGGGGCTGGCGCTTCGACTCGCCGGAGAAGACGCAGCGCATCCTGCTCGACTACTACCGCCTCATCACCGGCGTGGACCGGGAGGTCGGGCGCATCGTGGCGGAGCTGGAGCAGCGCGGGCTGGCGGGCAACACGGTGATTATCTTCACGGCGGACAACGGCTTCGCCTTTGGTGATCGCGGCCTGGCGGACAAGTGGTTCATGTATGAGGAGGACATTCGCGTGCCGTGCTTCATCCTCGACCCGCGCCTGCCGAAGGCTGCGCAAGGCCGCCGCTCGAAAGCGATGATCCTGAACGTGGACTTCGCGCCGACGATGCTGGAGCTGGCGGGCGTGCCGGTGCCCGCGGTGATGCAAGGCCGCAGCCTCGTGCCGCACCTCAAGGGGGAGCCGCCGAAGGACTGGCGCACCGAGTTCTTCTACGAGCATCACAGCGTCGCCGCCCGCATTCCCATGAGCGAGGGCGTGCGCACCGAGCGTTGGAAGTATCTCCGCTGGATCGCCGAGACGCCCGTGAAGGAAGAGCTTTACGATCTGCAAGCCGACCCGCTGGAGGAGCGCAACCTGCTCAACGATCCCAGGCACACCACGTTGCTCGCCGAACTGCGCGGCAAGTGGGAGCGTTACGGTCGGGAATTGAAATAATCGCTTCAGATATCCGCCTGCCTTTCCGATGAGGTGACGGTGCATGTCCCAACGCTGCGACACGCCTGCCTCCGCAGAGCGTCACATTTGACTTGTGCCTCCGGGAGCATTCTCCAACCATCGGCCTGCGCATGGCGAAAATCCTTATAGCCGACGACGAGGAGTCCGTGCTGGAAATGTTGAAGCGCGTCCTGGCCATGGATGCGCACGAGGTGGTTGTGGCTCGTGATGGTGAAGAGGCGATCCGTGCCATCCGCACCGAGCAGCCCGATCTTGCCGTGATTGATCTGTTCATGCCCCGCAAGGAGGGCCTCGAAACCATCATGCAGGCCCGAAAAGTCTTTCCGAAACTCAAGATCATCGCCATTTCAGGCGGCAATCCCCGGCATGGCATGTCTTTTCTGGAAATGGCCACTCATCTCGGGGCTCACCGCTCGCTGGCCAAGCCGTTTGCCGTGGAAGAGTTTCGCACGATGATTGCGGAGTTGCTTGCGGCGGAGAAGTGAGTCGCAGCGAAGGGGGGGAGGCTCGCTTCCTGCACCTTGCCAGGAATTTGATCCCGGAGTTTACGCTCGATTGCGTCCACAAAACAAAAACGGGCACCCCTTGCGGAGTGCCCGTTGAGGTCAGTGATTGAACCGGAGGCTCAGACCACGCCGATCTGATAGCGGAGGAAGCGGCGGACGGTGACCTCGTCACCGAGGGCCTTGCCGATGGTGGCGATGTGTTCCTTCACGGTCACTTCGCCGTTCTTCTTCACGAAGCCCTGCTCGACGAGGCAGACGGTCTGGAAGTATTTTTCACGTTTGCCCCTGAGGATGTTCTCCATCGCGCCGGCGGGCTTGCCCTTGAGGGCGTCCGAGTTCCGCGCGATGTCATCTTCCTTCTGGAGGACCTCTGCGGGAACCTCGTCGCGGCTGACGGCGGAGGGGGTGCCGGCGGCGATTTGCAGGGTGATGTCGCGGACGAGTTCCTTGAAGGCGTCACTGCCGACGGTGGCTTCCTTGCCCGCGCCGACTTCAACCAACACGCCGACCTTGGCCCCGGTGTGGATGTAGGCGGCGATGAGGCCGTTTCCGGTGACTTCCCAGCGGGTGTGGCGGTTGAGGCGGATGTTTTCGCCAATCTTGGCGACGGCGGCGACGCGGTCGGGCTCGAGGTCCGCGCCGGGGTTGCCGGCGATCTTCCTGGCCAGCTCGTCGCAGAACGACTTGAACTGGTCGTTTTTGGCGACGAAGTCGGTCTCGCAGTTCACTTCGAGCAGCACGCCGACCTTGGAGCCGGGGGTGATGTGCTGGGCGATGACGCCTTCATTGGCGGCGCGGTCAGCCTTCTTGGCGGCGCTGGCGACACCTTTCTTGCGGAGCCAGTCCACGGCGAGGTCGAGGTCGCCGTTGTTTTCGTTGAGGGCCTTCTTGCAGTCCATCAAGCCCGCGCCGGTCATTTCGCGGAGCTTGCC
Source organism: Limisphaerales bacterium (assembly GCA_041666725.1). GTDB lineage: Bacteria > Verrucomicrobiota > Verrucomicrobiia > Limisphaerales > SXTU01 > SXTU01. Next base: position 4,388 of record JBAYGL010000134.1, on the reverse strand, counting down.
TACGGTTGCGGCGGTGATTTCAGCCATATTCGGAAAGAGTGGAAAGTTATGAGTTGAGAGTTGAGAGCCCGCGCGGCTTGCGGCCGCGCGGTTCAATTCGCTGGAAGTTGACTAGGCCGTGGCCGGGGTGACGAGGGAGGCGAGTGCTTCCGGAGCCACGGTCGGGGCGACGGGCGCGGGCGCCTCGGCCTGCTGCTTGTTGCGACCGTGCTTGGCCTCGTATTCCGCACGGGCCCGGCCGCAGGTGTCGGTGATGCCGGCGAGGATGAGGCGGACGGAGCGGATGGCGTCGTCGTTGCCGGGGATGGGGTAGTCCACGAGGTCGGGATCGCAGTTCGTGTCCACGATGGCCACGATGGGGATCTTGAGCTTGCGGGCCTCGGCCACGGCGTTGTGCTCGCGCTTGATGTCCACGATGAACATGGCATCAGGCTGCTTGTCCAGCGCGCGGAGACCGTCGAGGTTCTTGATCAGACGTTCGAGTTCGCGGCCAAGGGCGGACTGTTCCTTCTTGCCGTATTTTCCGGCGGAGCCGTCGGAGAACATGGTCTCGAGCTTCTTCAAGCGGGCGAGGGAGCGCTTGAGGGTCTTGAAATTGGTGAGGGTGCCGCCGAGCCAGCGCTCGGTGACGTGCATCTGGCCGCAGGCCTTGGCGGATTCCTTGACCGCCTCCTGCGCCTGCTTCTTGGTGCCGACGAAGAGGACGTTGCCGCCGCCGCGCACAAGGCCGTCGAGGAAGTCGCGCGCTGCCTGCAGTTCCACGGCGGTCTTGCTCAGGTCGATGATGTGGATGCCGTTGCGGGCTTCGAAGATGAAGCGCTTCATCTTCGGGTTCCAACGCTTGGTCTGGTGCCCGAAGTGGACGCCGGATTCCAACAACTCTTTGATACCGATGGTCATCATGTGTTTGTCTGTTCCGATTGGTTCTCAGCCTGCATCGCCGCCATGTCTGGCGCGACCGGCCATCCCGCAGAACTCGGGATTGTGTTTGATGTTACGGTGGCCGCCCCTGCCCACACGGGCACGGGCTGTTTGGTTTAAGGCCGTTGCTTCCCGCTGCTGCCAGCGAAAAGAGGCGGCAACCTAGCAGCCGGCCCCGCCGTGGCAATCCTATTTTCATGCAAAAGGTGTTGCGCGAAGCCGGATGACCGCGGCAAATCGGAGGCCTTGAACGCGCAACGAGTCGCCCGTCAGCGGCCGGCAACCGGCAGTCAGCCACAGACCGTGGAGGTCGTCATCCTCGCCGGCGGCCTGAGCCGGCGCATGGGCCGGGACAAGGCGCGGCTGCGGTTGCGCGGCCGGACGTTGCTGGCGTGGGTGCGCGCGGCGGCCCGGGCCACGGGCTTGTCCGTGCGTGTCATCCGGCGTGATCTGGTGCCACGGTGCGGGCCGATGGGCGGGGTGTGGACGGGGTTCCAGCGGAGCCGGGGAGAGCGGCTGGTGTTCCTCTCCTGCGACATGCCGTTCGTGACTCCGGAGCTGATCAGCGCGTTAGCCGGACGGCGGGGCAGGGCGGTCTTCTCGGAATCTGCGGAGGGCGCGGGTTTTCCCTTTGCACTGGACCGGCGCTGTCTCCCGCTCGTGGCGCAGGCACTGGTGGAGAAGCGATTTTCCCTGCAGGCCCTTGCGGGGCGTTTGCGTGCGGGACGGCATCGGCTGCCCCGGCGAAGGCAGGCGGAACTGCGGAATCTGAACACCCCGGAAGACTTCAGGCGGGCGGTCGTCACTCCGGCGTGATCCGTAAGCTGGATGGGCGTGCCACGGGGCGCACCATCACTTACTTCGCCCAGCCGGCTCCCTGGCAGATTCGCATCAGCAGGTAGGCGACCGTCGCGGTCGCGGGCAGCGTCAGCACCCAGGCCCAGACGATGCGTTCGACAACGCTCCACTTGATGGCGTTGAACCGTTTGGCCGCGCCCACGCCCATGATGCTCGTGGTGATCGCGTGCGTGGTGGAGACTGGCATTCCGAGATGCGCGGCGACGGCCAGCACCGAGGCGGCGGTGGTCTCGGCGGCGAACCCGTGGATGGGCTGGAGCTTCACCATCTTGTGCCCGAGGGTCTTGATGATGCGCCAGCCGCCGGCGGCGGTGCCGGCGGCCATCGTCAGCGCGCAGGTGAACTTGATCCAGACGGGGATGTGGTCCTTGTTGGGGCCGAGGTCTTCGATTCTGAGAAAGCCCAGCCAGTCCGGCAGACTGGCGAGATCGCCCGCCTTCGTGCCCGCGACCAGCGCCAGCGCGATGATGCCCATGGTTTTCTGGGCGTCATTCTGACCGTGGCTCAGTCCCATGTAGCCGGCGCTGAAAATCTGGAGCTTGCCGAAGACGTTGTTCACCGTGACCGGGCGCCAGTTCAGGCACAGCAGGTAAAGAGCGGACATGATGAGGAAACCGAACACCAGACCCGCGAGCGGCGAGAGCACCATCGGGAGGATGACCTTGTAGAGCAGGCCGCTGCCTTCATACCAGTGCGCGGTGGCCGCGGGTGCCTTGGACCAGATGAGCGCGCCCCAATCGCCGTGGGCCGAGGCGACCGTCGCTCCGACGAGGCCGCCCACCAGGGCGTGGCTGGAGCTGGACGGCAGGCCGAACCACCATGTGAGCAGGTTCCAGAAGATCGCCCCCAGCAACGCGCAGACGATCGTGTGCGTGCTGACGAACTTCGCCTCCACCAGGCCGGAGGAAATCGTCTTGGCCACGGCCGTGCCGAAGAAGAGCGCACCGAACAGGTTTGTGGCCGTCGCCAGCACGATGGCCTGCCGCGGCGTGAGCACCTTGGTGGAGACGACCGTTGCGATGGCGTTGGCCGTGTCGTGAAAGCCGTTGATGTATTCGAAGATCAACGCCACGAGCACGACGGTCAGGACGAGGGTCATGCGCGTGCGTCAGGAATGCTTGAGGACGATGTGGGTGACGACGTTGCCGGCGTCGCGGCAGCGGTCAATCACGCGCTCCAGCAATTCGTAAAGATCCTTCAGGAGGACGGTCTTGTGCGGCGGGTGCTTGCCCTGATAGACGTCGCGCAGCAGCTCCAGCACGGCCTTGTCGGCGTCGCCCTCAAGTTGTTGCAGCCGGTTGTTGAGCGACTTGACCTGCTCCAGGTCCGGGCGTCGCAGGCCGCGCACCATCGTCACCAGGGTCTCGACGGCGAGCTCGATCAGCGCCGTCTGCCGGGAGAAGTCCAGCCCGCGCACCTGGTCGGGCGCGAGGTTCAGCCGCTCGCCGAACTTTTCGACGGTCTTGGGAATCTTGTAGAGCGCGTTGGAGAGCGTCTCGATGTCCTCGCGTTCGATCGATGTGACGAACGTGGTGGTGAGCGCCTCGCTGATTTCCTGGGTGATCTTCTTGTCCGCGCGGCGGGAGGCTGCGAATTCCTCCAGGCTGCCTGGCTGGCCGGCGGCCTTGCTGAGCTTCACCATGGCCTGGACGCTGTGCCGCGCCTCCTCGGCGCTGGCCTCGAGCAGGGCGAAGAAGCGGTCTTCCTTACCAAAGAGTCGGGCGAGTGAAAACATGCGGGCGATTTGTCACACAACCGCCATGATCGCGCACGCCTTTTTTCGCGTGAATGGGCCCGGTGTCCGGTGGTGCCGGAGCGGGCCGGCTACTTCGATTTCACCTGCGTCCACGCCTCGTCGTAGAGCCGGGTTTTGGCGCCGAGGTCTTCGAGGAATTCCAGCTTCGCCATCACCTCCGGCGGCGGGTAGATGGTCGGGTTCTTCAGGTCTTCCAGCTTGATGAAGGGTTTCGCCGCGGCGTTGGGCGTGGCGTATTGGAGGAAGTTGGAGAGACGCGCTCCAATCCCGGCCTCCAGCACGAAGTTGATGAACTGCTCGGCCAGGTCGCGGTGCGGGGCCTTCGCGGGGATGCACAGGTTGTCCACCCAGATCTGGCTGCCTTCGCGGGGGATGAAATAGCGCAGCGTGGGATCGTCCGTCACGGCGCGCGCGGCGTCGCCGCTGTAGGCCATCGCCGCGTCCGCCGTCTTGGCGAGGACCTTGTTCTTGCCGCCGACGCCGCCGTCGAAGCCGAGCGCGCGCCGTTTCGCCTCAACGAGGACATCCCGCGCCTCCCGCAGATGCGCCACCTCGGTCGTGTTCAGGCCGTGGCCCTTGAACTTCAGCGCCGCGCCCAGGCAGTCGCGCACCGAATCGATCAGCACGAATTTTCCGGCCTGCTGGCGCGCGTCGAAGAGCAGCCCCCAGCTTTCCACGACGGCCCTGCCTGCGGCGGGACGCACGAGGATGCCAACCGTCCCCCACTGATAGGCGACGCTGAACCGGTTGCCCCGGTCGTAGGGCGGGTTGGCGAACTTTGCGTCGAGATTCTTCAGGTTCGGCAGGTTGGCCGGGCGCAGCGGGGCGAGGAGGTTGAGCTTCACCATCGGCG
>JBAYGL010000133.1:0-11187 GCA_041666725.1 Limisphaerales bacterium | reverse complement strand
AGAACATGAAGCGGTCGAGCTGCGCCTCGGGAAGCTGGTAGGTGCCCTCCTGTTCGATCGGATTTTGCGTGGCGAGCACGAAGAACGGCTCGGGCAGTTTGAAGATCTTGCCGCTGGCCGTGACCTTGTGCTCCTGCATCGCCTCGAGCAGCGCGGACTGCGTCTTGGGCGGCGTGCGGTTGATTTCGTCGGCAAGGACGATGTTGGCAAACACGGGGCCTTTCAGGAATACGAAGGCGCGCCTGCCCGAGTCCGTGTCCTGCAAGATGTCGGTGCCGGTGATGTCGCTGGGCATCAGGTCGGGCGTGAACTGGATGCGGTTGAACTGGAGGCTCATCACCTCGGCGAGCGCGTGGACCATCGTGGTCTTGGCGAGGCCGGGCACGCCCATCAGCAACGCGTGGCCGCGCGAGAGGATGGCGATGAGGAGTTCCTCGATGACCTTCTCCTGGCCGATGATGACCTTCGCGACCTCGGCCCGGAGCTGCGCGTGCAGGGTGCGCATCGCGTCGATCGCGGCGACATCGGTGTCACTGACCGGCGGTGGAGAGGCTGGGACGGGCGCGTCGGGCATAATTGGCTGGAGAATGTTGCGGCGGACTTTAACGGCGGGGGCCGGGGGTGCAAGGGAGTTTCACCGCCGGAAGAAAAGGCGCGCGTGCGGCGGCACCTGCTCGATGAGCACGGCGCTGCCGGACTGCGTCGCCTTCAATCCGGCCGGCTCGACGGAATGCAGCCGCCAGCCCGGCGGAACTTGCAGCGGGAGGCCGTTGAGCGGTCGCGGCGCGGCGAGGGAGACGGCGGCAAAGTTGCCGGAGATTTCCGCATCCACGCTGACATCATTGCGTGCGGCCCACCACGAGGCGAAGTCGTTCACGGTGCCGAACCAGGCGACGGGTTTCAGGGCTGCGATGAAGTCGCGTTCGAACTGGAGCTTGTGGCCGGTGATGTCCGGATGGATGAGCACGTTCATCAGGCCGCCGTAGCGGGCCAGCTCGCGGGCCAGGGCGAGCGCGGCCTGGACACGTTCGCCCAGCGGCGGCTTCTCCTCGTCCTCGATGGTCACCGGGAACTCGAAGATGGGCGTCTCGGCGGCGCGAGCGCGGTCGTGATTGAGCTGAAAGGGCAGGTGGGTGAGCGAATCATTCGCAGTCACGGACGAGCTGTGGCGGTAGCCGGTGGCGGCGAGCGCCTGCGGGAGCGGGTAGGGATTGCTCAAGTGGCCGGGCCGGAAGGAGACGATTTCCTGCCCGCCGAATTTCTCCAGCAGGAACTTGCTCACGCGCAACTCGCCGAACACCGAGCCGCCGATGGTCAGGATGGAGGTGCGGACAAACGGTTGGTAATCCGGGTAACGTTCCGTGCCGGTGCCCAGAGGGAATCGTGAGAACACCTTCGAGTGGCAGATCGTGTGGCTGGCCAGCTCGTGACCGAGCGCGCGGAGGCGTTGCAGCATGGGCGGCGCGGTGTCGTCGAAGAAGGCGGCGTCGTTGAAGTCGCGGAGGTATTTGACCTGCGTGAAGTAGGTCGCGCGCACGCCGATGCCCGCCTCGAATTCCGCATAGGCCAGTGCGTTGGCGAGCGAGCGGGTGTAGTCCACGTCGTGCGTGATGAGCACGGGCAGCTGCCGCCCGAACGGCACCGTGCCGAGCGTGACCGGCGCGTTGGCGGTGACGGTGTAAAGCTCCTTGAGCAGGCGCAGCAGCACGTCGAGCGACGGCTCGAACTGGTTCACGTAGGCGCGCGCGATGCCTTCCTCGCGGTTGTTGTAGCCGAGGAGGAGCAGGTAGCCGGGGTCGAAGCCCAGTGCGCAGGCGTAGCCGGCTTCCCACGGGCGCAGGAGAATTGCCGCGGTGCCGTCCTCATAGACCGCCAGCGGCGGCACGGCCGGCTGTGTGTAATGATACTTCCCGGCGGTGGCCGCCGGGTTCTTCGGCTCCGCCACGCGGATGACGCGTTCGCGCGGGTGCGTGAAGCCGGCCGTGAGCGGATGCCGGGCCGCAAAGCCGATCTCGAAGTGCTTCTCCGATGCAACGGCCTGCTGGAAGCCGAAGATTTCCTCCAGCCCGCCGCCGAGGACGTTCGCCGCGATGAGCGTGCCGCCGGTGCGCGGATGCGCCGCAAGCGCGCGCAGCTCCGGCCCGGTCAGCACGGCTCCGGACACGCGTGGATAGACCAGCACGACATGGTGTGTGAGCGCCTGCGCGGTGCTGGTGGTCAGCCGGAACGGCACGCCGACGCTGCGCAGGCCGTGAGCGAGCCCCAGCCACGCCGAGTTCGTGTCGGTGAGCAGGACGGCGAGGCGGTTTGTGCCGCCGATGCCGTAACGCCGCCAGTCGGCGGGCGTGGGCGGGAGGATTTGAGAGATGTTCGTCGGGCCTTGCACGCCGGGAAAGCGGTGCATCTCGACGACAGGAGCGGGCGCAGGAGTCGCCGCCGGTTTTTTCCCAGGTGGTGCGGGCGCGGGCTCCTCCAGCGGCTTGAACGCCTGCCGCGCCGTCCACGCGAGCAGCGCCGCGGCCACGGCGCCGGCAAAGGAGAAGTAAAACCAGTTTCGCTTCACAGGAGAGCGGACTGGGTTGGAGGCACCGGACAGAACACGCGCGGTTTGTTAGCATATGCCGCCGGGCGGCGTCGAGCCGGGGCTGCGACCTCCTTCGTTTCAGCAGCGGCCTGCAAAAGAAAAGGGCCGGCATTGCTGCCGGCCCGGTGAGACTGCTGGGATTCCAATCCGGGATCAGGAAATCGCAGGGACGACGAAGGGTTTGCGGTAGTTGCGCGTGAGCATCTTGTCCGCGTCGGCGTTGCCGATGAACTTTTCGGTCTTCGGGTTCATCTTGAGCACGGGGCCGAGCGTGAGCTTGTCCGAATCAATGTTCACCTCGTTGGCCTTGAGATGCTCGAACATGCGCTCGACCGTCGCGCTGGCATCGCGGTCGCCCTTGATCCGTTCGCGGATTTCACCGGGGGCGGCCTTCGTGCCGAGACGGTGGGAAATGTTGCCGGTGTGGCAGAGCGCGCTGCTGAGGTGGCCTTGCAGGATGTCCGCGAAGAGGTCCTGGTGGTTCCGGCTGCGGACGGCCTCGATGAAGTTCTTGAAGTGCATGGCTTCGCCGCCGCCCTTGTCTTCCTTCCAGGTCTGGATTTGCTTGCCGCCCTTGTCATAAGCGGTGGCGCTGGTGTAGCCGGGCACGACCACATGGCCGCCCTCGCAATGCACCACGACGCCGATCTTGGCACCCATGAAGATGTCCATCTCCTTGCTGCCCTTTTTTGTGGGGAGCCCGCGCACCTCGAAGATGAGCGGGGCCTTCGCGTAGTCGTGATACACGATCTGCGTGTTCGGCGTCTCGCCGTCGTCCACGTAGCCGAGCCGTGCGCCGACGCTCCAGACGCTCGGACTGAGTTCCATCTCGCCAAGGAACCACCGGGAGATGTCCATCTGGTGGATGCCCTGGTTGCCGAGGTCGCCATTGCCGTAGTTCCAGATCCAGTGCCAGTCGTAATGGAGCTTCGCGCGGCGGACCTCGTCCTTCGGTGCGGGCCCGCACCAGATGTCGAAGTCAATGCCGGGCGGAATCGGCAGGGGGGCGTCGGTTTTGCCGATGCTGGCGCGCGGCTTGTAGCAGGTGCCGCGGACGGCGAGGATTTTTCCAAGCTGGCCGGACTGGACGAATTTCACGCCTTCTCCGATGCCCGCGCGCGAGGCGCGGCTTTGGGTGCCGGTCTGCACGATCTTCTTGTATTTGCGCGCGGCGTTCACGAGCTGCCGGCCCTCCCAGACGTTGTGCGAAACGGGCTTCTCCACGTAAACGTCCTTGCCCGCCTGCACCGCCCAGATGGCAGCGAGTGAATGCCAGTGGTTCGGCGTGGCGATGGAGACGATGTCAATGTCCTTGTTCTCCAAAACCTTCCGGATGTCCGAGTAGGCGGTGACTTTCACGCCCTTCTTGTCCTGGGCGTCCACGCCCTTGCGCAGCACGGTGTCGTCCACATCGCACAGCGCGGTGAGCCGCACGCCGGAGTCCTTCAGGCCGCCGAGGGCGCTGATGTGCGACTGGCCGCGTCCGTTGAAGCCGACGACGACGGCGTTGAGGGTGTCGCCCGGGCTCTTCTGGGCCCAGGAAGTCGGAGCGATGTAGAAGACGCCGGCGGCGGTGCCGGCGGCTTTGAGGAATCCACGGCGATCGAAGTATTTCATTTGGTTAGGCAGTTGTTGTCTGGTGTCGGAGGCTAAAGCTCGTCGGGAAATGGACGCAGCCGGTCGTGAACCGCTTCATGCCGCTTGAATGTCCGCCCTGCGGTCGAGGTTTCGCCTTGAGCTTGCGCGCACGTCCCGCAGCATCGCGGCCATGCTTGATCTAACCCGCGCCCCGCTGTCCGACCCGCTCCGCGTTTACCGCTACCGCGACGGAATCTATGCGGCAGACCTGCTCATCGCCGCCATCGTCCACCTGGATTTCTTCACATGGCTGGCGGCGCACCCGGCGGACAAGGCGACCCTCTGCCGCGAACTCCAGCTCGCCGAGCGGCCGGCGGATGTGATGCTCACGCTCTTCACCGCGAACGGCTTCGTGCGCGCGGGGCAGGGCGTCTTCCACGTCACGGAAGTCGCACGCGAACATCTTGTGGCCGGCTCGCCGTGGTTTCTCGGGCCTTACTTCGCCTCCTTGAAGGACCGGCCGGTGGCGCTGGACATGTTGAAGGTGCTCCGCACCGGCAGGCCGGCGAACTGGGGCAGTTCCAAGTCCGAAAAGGAATGGTCCAGGGCGATGGAGGAGGAAGACTTCGCCGCGCGCTTCACGGCGGCGATGGATTGCCGGGGCATTTACCTCGGTCGCGCGGTGGCGCAGGCGCTTGACCTCCGTGGGCGTGCGCGGCTGCTGGACATCGCGGGCGGCTCGGGCATCTACGCCTGCGTCATCACGGCGGCGCACCCGCACCTGCGCGCAACGGTCTTTGAGAAGCCGCCCGTGGACCAGGTCGCCGCGAGCCTCATCGCGGAGCGCGGCCACGCGGAGAAAGTCTCCGTGCTCGCGGGCGACATGTTCGGCGGGGCGCTGCCGGCGGGCTTCGACGTGCATCTTTTCTCGAACGTGCTGCACGACTGGGACACGCCGGTGGTTAGGCAGCTTCTCGCCAAATCCTTCGCCGCCCTTCCGTCCGGCGGCTTGCTCGTCATCCACGACATGCACCTCCACGCCGACAAGTCCGGCCCGCTGCCGGTGGCGGAATATTCCGTCATCCTCATGCACTCGACCGAGGGAAAATGCTACTCGCTCGGGGAACTGGACGAACTGTGCCGCACCGTCGGCTTCCGGGATTTGCGCCACACCCCCACCGCCGCCGACCGCAGCATCGTCACCGCCGTGAAGCCCGGCTGACCCGTCCGGCACCGGGTTTAGCCTTGCGGATTTTGGCCCCGGCTCCGAAGTTCGCGGCGTGCGCACGGTAGTTTACCCCGGCAGTTTTGATCCGCTCACCAACGGCCATCTCGATGTGATCGAGCGGGCGGCGCGGCTCTTTGACCGCGTGATCGTGGCGGTGGCGCAGAACACGGAGAAGCACCCTCTCTTCACGCCGGAGGAGCGGTGCGCGCTGGTGGCCGGGGCCACGCGGCGGCTGCGCAACGTCGAGGTCCGGGCGTTCGACGGGCTCTTGGTGGACTACGTGCGCGGGTGCGGCGCGCAGGCGGTCATCCGCGGGCTGCGGGCGGTGTCGGACTTCGAGTTCGAGTTCCAGATGGCGCTGATGAACCGCAAGCTCGACGAGCGCGTGGAGACCATCTTCATGATGCCCAAGGACACCTACACGTTCCTCAGCTCGCGGCTGGTGAAGGAAATCGCCCGGCTGGGCGGCGACGTGCGGGACTTCGTGCCGGGGAACGTGGGCAAGGCGCTGGCGAAGAAGGTCCGGCCTGAGCAGCCTCGGGCGGGCAAGAAGCTTCGTTGACCCTGCTGTTCAAGCGAACTACGATTAGCAAGTTATGGATGCACTCGCGGAACAACTGGATGTCGGCTTGCAGCATTGGCAGCCCGACACTTCGCGGCACGTCCGGGCGTTGGTGGGTGAAATCATCGAACTGGCCGACGCCGACGCGCTCGACTTGATGCGTTCCCGGGCCGTTGAACAGGAAGTCCTGAACCTGCTTGATGAACCCGCGCCCCGGTGAAGTCTGGCTGGCCGACTTGGGGCTGGCCGCAAAGACGCGACCGGTGCTGGTCGTGTCAAGGCATGACCCGGACCCGCCCCGCGTCCTGTTTGTCTATGTTCCTCTGACCACGGAGAATCGTGGCAGCCGCTATGAAGTGGCCATGCCGCAGCTCTCGTTTCTCCGGCAGGAGGGCGTAGCCAACGTTCAGGGCATCGGCTCGATTCCTCAAGTGCGGCTGGAACGCCGGCTCGGCAGCCTGCCGGAGACGACGATGCAAGAAGTTCGCCGTGCGCTGGTGTTTCTGCTCGAACTCGAAAACACCTGAGCCAGCCATGTCCGACCATCTAAAACCCCCGCTCCTCCGAGCCGAGATGCAACGAATGAGCGGCGACGTGCGGGACTTCGTGCCGGGGAACGTGGGCAAGGCGCTGGCGAAGAAGGTGGGGGGCAGGCAGCTCCAAGAAAAACGGACGGGGAAGGCTTCTGCTGGCAACCCCCGCGCGTGAAAATGAAAACTCATATCCGTTTCGCTTTGGCAGCTTGCTTTGCCACGCTTGGTTGCGCTGGTTTGCTTGCTCAAGCGGGGACGATCGCGATTGGCTTTTCGGTCGCGACGCTGTTGTGCCAAGGGCGGGCGGAACTTACGCGTCCGATTCCCCGGAGAGAGCTGTGGCCGACAGTCGCCATTATCGGCGCTTTCATTGCCGTCGTCATCACTATGCTTTTCGTGAAAATGCTGTCCGAAGGCGACTCGATCCTCAAGGTTCTAAGCCATCCAGAAATTGTCACAGCGATCTGGGCTTTGTGGCTTTGGGCGATTTACAAATCGTGGCGGAGAGAGAAAGGGGCGGCAGATACCCATGTTCGCGCCACCAGCAATGAGACAACTTTCTAGTTGCGAAACCGTTTCTCCCATGCCCCTCCTCCTCAACCTCCGCCAATTGCAAACCGAGCCGCTGGAATTGTCCGGCGAGCTGCCCGTCGCCGAGCTGGACCTGGGCGGGGACGACCGCGTCGTCCACCTGAACCACCCGCTCGCGTATGACCTGACGGCGACCAATCTGGAGGACGCCGTGCTGGTGCAGGGCGAGCTGCGGCTGCCTTTGGAATGCGAGTGCGTGCGGTGCCTGGCGCGGTTCACGCAGGAGGTGGCGGTGCCCGATTTCGCGGTGCATCTGCCCCTCACGGGCGAGGATGCGGTGCCCGTGGCGGACGATTCCGTGGACTTGACACCGTTTTTGCGCGAAGACATCCTCCTCACGCTTCCGCAGCATCCGCTGTGCAAGCCTGACTGTCGCGGTCTGTCGCAGCTCGCGGCCGGCGGCGCGTCGGGCCAAACCTCCCAGACGAACGCAGGCGCGTCGGCATGGGCCGCGTTGAACAAACTGAAACTGAAAGAATAAGACTATGGGCGTCCCAAAGCGCAAACCTTCGAAGAGCCGCCAGCGCATGCGTCGCGCTTACAACAGCGTGCTCAAGCTCCCGCAGCTTTCCACCTGCCCGCAGTGCGCTGCGCCCGCCCTCCCGCACCGGGTCTGCCCGGCCTGCGGCTTCTACAAGGGCAAGCAGATCCTGACCGTCACCGCCGGCGTGTAATTTTCGAGGAAGGGCGCGACGGCTGGCCGGCGCGCCCTTTTCGTTTATGCGCATCGCAGTGGATGTCATGGGTGGCGACCACGGGTGTGGTGTCATCATTGACGGGATCAAGCTCGCGCTGGCGGAGAACCGCCGGCTCACCGAGCTGCATCTGGTCGGCAACCAGGAGGAGATTTCCGCCCATCTCCGTAAAATCCGCCTCCACACCGATGCGCGTGTCCGCGTCGTCCACGCTTCCCAGGTCCTCGTCATGGAGGACAAGCCGGTGGACGCCGTGCGCAAGAAGAAGGACTGCTCCATCGTCCGCGCCATCGAGCTGGTCCGCGACGGCAAGGCGGACGCGGTCGTTTCCCCCGGCAACACCGGCGGCATCCTCGCGGCGGGCATGTTCCGCCTGCGCACGCTGCCCGGCATCAGCCGCGCGGCCATCGCCACGGTGATGCCGGAGCCCGAGAACGAATTCGTCCTGCTGGACGCCGGGGCGAACACCGAGTGCAAGCCCTGGCACCTCGCCGAGTTCGCCATCATGGGCAGCATCTACTCGCGGGAAATCCTGCGGAAGCCCAGCCCGCGCGTCGGCGTGCTCTCCAACGGCACCGAGGAGATGAAGGGCACAGAACTCACCCAGGCCGCCGTCAAGCTCTGCAGGAAACTCGACATCAACTTCCTCGGCTACGTCGAGGGCCACGACCTCTTCCACAACCACGTGGACGTGGTGGTCTGCGACGGCTTCGTGGGCAACATCGTGCTCAAGACCTGCGAGAGCCTCGCGCGCGGGATGTTCGCCATGCTCAAACGCGAGCTCACGGCCAATCCCAAGCGCAAGCTCGGCGCGCTGCTGGCCCGGAACGCCTTCCGGGCCATCAAGCGGCGCACCGACTCGGAAAACTACGGCGGCGCTCCGTTGCTCGGCTTGAACGGCGTCGTCTTCAAGGCCCACGCCTCCGCAAAGGAACGCTCCATCCTCAACGCCATCCGCGTCGCCACCGAGACGCTCGAGTTCAACGTGAACCAGGCCATCGCCCGCGAGGCGGCCAGGGCCGAGCCGATTCTGGAAGAGGCCCGCGCCAGTTCAGCGGCCTCAATTGCCAATTGACTTTTCGTCACTGGAAAATTGCAATCCCGTGACACGGCAATGAGTTCACTACCCGCCCGCGACTTCACCAATCCCCGCGCCAAGCACGGCTTCCAGGGGCGCACCTGTTCCGTGACCGGCGTGGGGGCCTACGTGCCGGAGCGCGTGGTGACCAATGCCGACCTGGAGAAATTCGTCGACACAACGGACGAGTGGATCACCAGCCGCACCGGCATCAAGGCCCGTCGCATCGCTGCGGACAACGAGTTTTGCTCCGACCTGGCGGCCAAGGCGGCGGAGCGCGCGATGGCGCAGGCCGGGGTCACCGCCGACCAGATTGACCTGATCATCGTCGCCACCATCACGCCGGACATGCCGTTTCCATCCACGGCGTGCCTGGTGCAGCACAAGATCGGGGCCAAGCGCGCGGCGGCCTTTGATTTGGAGGCGGCGTGTTCCGGCTTCATCTACGCGCTGGAAGTCGGCCAGCAGTTCATCATGTCGCGCACTAGCGAATGCGTGCTGGTCATCGGCGCGGAAAAGCTTTCGTCCATCATTGACTGGAAGGACCGCACCACCTGCGTGCTGTTCGGCGACGGTGCGGGCGCGGCGATTTTGCAGCATCGGCCGGACTCGCACGGCCTGCTGACGGCCTGCATGGGCGCGGACGGCGGAAAAGGCGGCCTGCTCTCCCAACCCGGCGGCGGCTGCCGTTTCCCGGCCACGCACGAGACCGTGGACCAGCGGCTGCACTTTTTGAAAATGGACGGCAAGGAAGTTTTCAAGAGCGCGGTCAACGCCATGTGCACCGCCGCCCGCGAGGCGCTGGCGCGGTGTGAGCTGACCGTCAGCCAGATCAAGTGTGTCATTCCCCATCAGGCCAACCAGCGGATCATAGACGCGGTGGCGGAGCGGTTGGAGGCGAAGCCCGAGCAGATGTTCGTGAACCTGGACAAGTATGGGAACACCTCCGCCGCCAGCGTGGCCATCGCGCTGGACGAGGCGGTGAGCACCGGGAAGATTCAACGCGGCGACCTCGTGCTGCTCGTGGTTTTCGGGGCGGGCCTGACGTGGGGCGCGGCGGTCATCGAGTGGTGATCCGCTCGAAGGACCGAAGAGTCTGTTGAATCGAAAACGAAATGAGCGTCGCGCTGGACGCCCACGACTCAGGGTGCAGCCGTCCGAAACTCATCCCGATAGTGCTCGTGGCGACGCATCGCCGTTTCAATGTAACGGCGCGTCCCTGGGAAGGTGATCTGTTCGAGAAACTGCTGGCTGTTCGTGGCCGCCGCGCCTTGATTCCACCGCAGGACATTGCCCCGGCCGGCGTTGTAATCTGCAAGCGCGTAGGGCACCGGGTTGTCGGCCCGTGGATAACGGCGGAGCAGCCGGGCCAGATACCAGGTGCCGGCAAGTGTGTTCGAGCCGGGGTCAAGGATGTGTTCGTGGTGAAATCCAGGGATGCGTTCGGCCTCGGCCCATTCGCGTGCCGCGGGCTCGCGGATTTGCATGAGTCCGATTTCACCGGCCTTCCCGCGCGCCGACGGATCAAACCAGCTTTCGCGCCACACGACGGCCTTCACCAGCGCGCCATCCACTCCATAGCGTTGCGCGGCGGCACGGATGACCGAGTCCTGGCTGTGCTCACGGAGATGGACGTAGAAAAACCAGCCGGCGATCGCGACACCCACGAGCAGCGCGGGCATGACGATGAGCCGTCTCCTGCGTTGGTGCGCGGTCTTCACTTCACCAAATGGCACGCGGTGAAATGGCCTGCCGACACCTCGCGCAACGCCGGCACCTCCGTCTTGCACCGCGCCTCGGCCACGGGGCAGCGCGGGTGGAAGGGACAGCCGCCGGGCGGGTTGATGGGCGAAGGCACGTCGCCGGGCAGGACGATGCGCTGGCGCTTCGAGTCCGGGTCCACGACGGGCACGGCAGAAAGCAGCGCCTGCGTGTAGGGATGCTTCGGCGCGTTGATGATGGCCTTCGACACGGCGCTCTCGACGACCTTGCCGAGATACATCACCACCACGCGATGGCTGATGTGCTCCACCACCGCGAGATCGTGCGCGATGAAGAGGTAGGCCAGCCCATGCTCGCGCTGGAGGTCTTGTAGGAGGTTGATGATCTGCGCCTGCACGGACACATCGAGCGCGCTGACCGGCTCGTCGCAGACAATCAGCTTCGGCTCCACCGCGAGCGCGCGGGCGATGCCGATGCGCTGCCGCTGGCCGCCGCTGAACTCGTGCGGGTAACGCTGCGCGTGCTGCGGGTCCAGCCCCACGTCCTTCAGCAACTGGCCGATGCGCGCCTCGCGCGCCTGCTCGTCCGCGACGAGGTGATGGATGTCCAGCGCCTT
>JBAYGL010000132.1:0-11200 GCA_041666725.1 Limisphaerales bacterium | reverse complement strand
GTGAACCGCATCTGGATGCACCACTTCGGGCGCGGCATCGTGGCGTCGCCGGCGGACTTCGGCGTTCAGGGCGAGCGGCCCACGCACCCGGAATTGCTCGACTGGCTGGCGAGTGAGTTCGTCGCGCAGGGGTGGAGTTTGAAGAAGCTGCACCGGCTGGTGATGACGAGCGCCGCTTACCGACAGGCGTCCGGGACGGGTAATCAGTATTCAGTTTCCAGTGTTCAGTCGGGCACACGCACGCCGTCGGCTTACGGCAAGAAACTGAACACTGACCTGCTGAACACTGAATACTTCCGCGCCGCCGCCCTCGACCCCGATGTGAAGCTGCTCTGGCACTACCCGCTCCGCCGCCTGGACGCCGAGCAGATTCGCGACGCGCAGCTCACCGCGAGCGGCAAGCTGAACCCGAAGCTGGGCGGCACGCCGGTGCCCATCATGACCGATGAAACCGGGCAGGTGGTGGTGGGCGTGGACACCGATGACACGGCGGGCCGGCCCAGTGGAAAGGTGGTGTCGCTGAAGGGGGAGGAATTCCGTCGCAGCCTTTACGTGCAGATGCGCCGCAGCAAGCCGCTCGGCCTGATGGAGACCTTCGACGCACCGCGCATGGAGCCGAACTGCGAGCTGCGCAACGCCTCGACCGTCGCCCCGCAGTCGCTCGCGCTCATGAATGGCGAGTTCACGCTCTCGCAGGCCAAGTTCTTCGCCGAGCGCGTGGCCAGGGAGGCGGGTGACTCGACCGATGAATCCAAGGTGTCGCGCGCGTGGCAGCTAGCCTTCTGCCGCCGACCGGGCAGTGCGGAGATGGCCGACGCGCTCGCCTTCCTCGGCCGGCAGCGCGAACACTTCACCGCAAACGCCCCGAAGGCCGTGCCCGTTGGAAAAGGCAAGGAAGCTCCGCCCACGAATGCCGACGAACACGCTCTCACCAGCCTGTGCCAGGCGCTCCTCACCTCAAACCGGTTTCTCTACGTGGAATGAGCCGCCCGCTAAACACCCGAAATGACGCGAAAATGAAGAGCGGGAAGGCGGATCTTGTTTTCAAGGACGAGTGCTTCGCGGTCATGGGAGCGTGTTTTGCAGTATACAAAGACAAGGGCTGTGGGTTTCTGGAGCCGGTTTATCACGAGTGCATGGAGATTGAGCTTGCCCACCTTCGCATTCCGGCCGTGTCCAAGCCAAAGCTCTCACTGGAGTATCGGGGACAGCCACTGAGCCAGGGCTATGAGCCGGATTTTGTCTGCTGGTCGAAAATCATCCTCGAACTGAAGGCTGTCGCCGCCTTGGCCGGCGAGCATCGGGCACAGGTGCTGAATTATCTCAATGCCACTGGCTTTCAACTCGGCCTGCTCGTGAATTTCGGCCACTACCCGCTCTTGGAATGGGAGCGAATCGCAAACACCCACCGCAACGTCCAACCATCCGAAACTGTGGACCTGAAAAACTTTCGCGCTGTTTCGCGTGTTTCGCGGGCCAAATCATGAAAGCCAACACCGCCTGCAATTCCCGCCGCCACTTTCTGGCACAGTCCGGCTTCGGACTCGGCTCCGTCGCGCTGGCGTGGCTGCTGAAGCAGGACAACCTGCTCGCAAACGCGCCGAGACCCGACCTCGACCCGAAGAACTTCGATCTGCTGCCCAAGCGCCCGCACTTCGAGCCGCGCGCCAAGGCGATGATTTCCATGTTCATGCAGGGCGGGCCGAGCCACATGGACTTGTTCGACCCCAAGCCCGCGCTCGACAAGCTCGACGGCCAGAAGTTCCCCGGCGAGGTCAAGTTCGACAACGCGGCCCAGGCCAGCCCCAAGGTGCTTGCCAGTCCGTGGAAGTTTCAGAAGCACGGGCAGAGCGGCATCGAAGTCAGCGAACTGCTGCCGCACTTCTCGGGCATCGTGGACGACGTCTGCCTCCTGCGCGGCATGCACACGGGCGTGAACAACCACGGCCAGTCCATCTTCGCGCTGCAAAACGGGCGCATCCTCGGCGGGCGGCCCACGCTCGGGAGCTGGCTCACCTACGCGCTTGGCTCGGAGACGAGCAACCTCCCGGCGTTCGTCGCGCTCACCGATCCGCGCGGCCTGCCGGTGCTGGGCGTGGCGAACTGGGAGAACGGCTGGCTGCCCTCGCTCTTTCAGGGCACCGCCGTCCGCTCGAAGGAGCCGCGCATCCCGAACCTTGATCCTCCTCCGCATCTGCGCGGTCCGGCGCAGGACAACTATCTTTCGTTCCTCGGCAAACTGAACGCACAGCATCTCCGCGAGCATCCGGGCGAGACGGACTTGCAGGCGCGCATCGCGAGCTACGAGCTGGCCGCAAAGATGCAGACCGCCGCGAAGGAGGCGATGGACATCACCGCCGAGAGCGCGGCGACGAAGGCGCTCTACGGCATTGATGATCCGGCCACGGCGGAGTTCGGCACGCGCTGCCTCATCGCGCGGCGGTTGGTGGAGCGCGGCGTGCGCTTCGTGCAGCTCTACACCGGCAACCAGTCATGGGACCACCACGGCAGCATCCGCAGCAGCCTGCCGGCGGCGTGCAAATACGTGGACAAAGGCTCGGCGGGCCTCGTCACCGACCTCAAGGCGCGCGGGCTGCTCGATTCAACGGTCGTCCACTGGGGCGGCGAGATGGGCCGGCTGCCGACGATTCAAAACGACGTCGGCCGCGACAAGGTGGGCCGGGACCACAACACCTACGGCTTCTCGATGTGGGTCGCGGGCGGTGGCTTCAAGAACGGCATCACCTACGGCGAGACCGATGAGTTCGGCCATCACGCGGTGAAGGACATCGTTCACCACTACGACTACCACGCCACGCTGCTGCACCTCTTCGGCCTCGATTACAAAAAGGTGGTCTTCAAGCGCAACGGCCAGGAGATGTCCCTCGTGGACGGCCAGAACGCGCGGCTCGTGAGCGAGATTCTGCGCGGCTGACGTTTGTGAGACCTCGGTTCAGCGCAGCTTCGCCGCCTGCTTGACGGTGTCCACAATACGGCGGTCGTCGTCGCCGAGATCCCGGACGAGTTCGAGAAACTGCGGGAGCGTCATGTTCATCCGGCGGAGGAAGGGGCGGTCGCCCGCGCAGCCATACATGAGGTCGGCGGGCATTTCACCGCGCAGTTTCAGCCTCGCCTTCACGATGAGCCGGGGCAGCCACGCGATGCCGTCCACCTCGGCGGACTTGGCCGGCAGGCTTTCCATCGTGGCGATGCGCCCGGTGGATTTGCCGCCGAGCACGTTCAGAAAGTAATCGCGGCGGATGGCGGTGACGCCGAGCGCGGTCTCGTAGTCCGGGTCGCCGTTGTAACGCTGCGCGTCGTCCACGAAGTCGAACAGCTCCTGCGCGGTGCATCCGATGCCGGCGAGGAACGCCTTGTCCGCCGCGCTGAACATGCTGCCGGGCGTCCTGCGGCCCGCGTGCCACGCCGTGACGGCGCGGTCCCAGACGCCGCGGAATTCCTGCTGCCAGCCCGTGTCGCTCATGGGCGCAAGAATAGCCGCCGGACTTTCTGAGGCAATCTCTTGCCGGGGGTGTTACGCTCGCCGGCATGGAACTGCTCAATGACGCCATCGCCACCGTGCTCCGGGAAGTGGAGCGCGGCTTCGCGGCCCGGCGCGCGGCAGGCGGACTGCCGATGGCCCCCGAGCGCATCCGGCTCACGCTGAACTTCTCACTCGACGCCGCCGCCCAGCGGGCGCACGCGCAGCCGGACGCGCCGCACTCGGTGACGGTGGAGTTCAAGGTGGGCGAGTGGGGGCAGTTGCAGCCGGTGCCTGCGCCCGCTGCGCCGGCGGCGAAGCGGGTGGTCGCCGATGGGATTGTCCCCGTGCTGACGCAGGTTTTCGGCGTGCCGGGCTTCGACAGCTCCGCGCGGGCGACGGTGTTCCGGGAAACCCTGGCGGGAAAATCGCACGACGAGGTGCTGGCGGTGCTGGCGACGCTTCGCCCGGAGGCAACCGCGCCGCTGGACGACGTCACGCGCCGGGCCAGCCATGTCCTGCGCGGCATCATCCACAGCGGGCCGACGAAGAATGTGGCGCAGGGCGCGGAGATTTTGACCGGGCTGCTGGTGGAACACCCGTTGGCCGAAGTCGTCCGCGTGGCCGAGACGACCTGGAAGACGCACGACGACTGGCTGGGTGAACAATAAGAACGCCAGCCCGCAGGCTGGCGTTTGGGTTTAACCCATCGCTGCGCGACAGGTCTCTGCCTTCTCATCTGATCTGCTTAGCCACCGTCGTCACTCTTTTTGAGCCAAGCATAGTGCTTGGACAAAAAATTATGGCACGACTCACGGTTGCGCTGACAGACATGCTCCGAAAGCCGGCGCACCTGCTCGGCAAAATCCGAAAGCGGTGCGCCCAAGTCGATCAGATTCGAGATGCACGTTGTTGCGTCAAAGCCGATCCAATTGAGAAAATCGGCCCCTTTCCACAAGTCGGGATGCGTCCAAAGAGCCGCTAGGTGATGACGGAGCACAGTCTCGGCACCCGAGTTCTTCGTCATCGCGATCGCTTGCGAGATATTTGAGGTGTGATCGGCGTCAACGCTGTGTAATGCACGAACAAGAATGTCGAAGGCTTCAAGCTGTGGCAGGCAGGAGGCGACGTCCAAAGCGATGCTTGACCAGTGGCGTGAGCTGCCGTGCTTCATGACAAATCGAAGCATGTCTTGGAAATCTGGCTGCTTGTGCAGCCAACCACATGCCCCGCAGAAATCCATGCGCGTTTCGTCGTTCCAGGTTGGCCACTCATGCTGAAGCTCTGTAGCTGAAATTGACGCCGAACCGTCCATGAACCGAGAAATCCTGCTGACCACTTTGCGCTCGTCCGAGCTGTAGCTGCGTGAGAACCGCCCTTCCCGTTGCATAGGCATCCGAATTCCATCCCAGACAATGGCGGCAGGATACTCGGCTCCGTATCGATCCTTGAGCTCGGACAGTTTCACGAGATGCAAAGCAGTTTGACGGTCATTCAAGCAGGCTGGGGACAAGGACAAGACTGGGAAGGACTAAAACCTCAATGATCACGGGGACACTTTATTGGCGGGCATGGCCGCGTCCAGCAGGTTTTTCACGCGCCCCGGACTGGCGAGCGGGACGCTTGGGGCACGGCCGGCCAGAGGCCGGCGCTACGTAGCGTCCGCTTCGGCCGATGCTGTTGAGACATTCAACACCCGGGGTGAGCGCCGCCGATCCGAAGCGTTGAACACACAAGGCCACGGATGGAACCGAAGCGCGGATGCCTTGCTTTCCATCCGCCGCACTCCGTGTCCATCCGTGGTTTGGACTCGGGATTCCGGCTCAGTTCTCCAGCTTCTTCACCACGAGCGTCGCCTTGTATTTGCCGAGGATGCTCAGGGTGAGCGCACCGGTCTCATCGTCCTGCTTCTCGCCGCTCAATTCGATCGGGTTGCCCGGGGTGCTCTCGGCCTTGCGCAGCGAGACCTGCGTGAACGGTGCTTTCTCGCTGCCGAAGACGACGAGTTCGAGCTGGCCGTCGCGTTTGCGTGCGCCGAGCAGGCAGAGCGGGATGCGCACGTCGCTGCCCTTGTCGTTGATGGTTCCGATGCGAAGCTTCTCACTGGGCGCGACCTTGCCGTCCTTCGCGGGAGCGAACGACTTGAAGTAGAGCTGGCCGACGGGCACGAGGTCCGCGCCGGTTTTCTCCAGCACCTCGGCGGTGAGGTTCTTGTCCGGAACGATGAGGATGCCGCCCTCGCCCGCCTTGAGCGCGTCGCCGCGCTCGGTGTCGGGCGAAATTTTGATTTGAGCGTCACCCGGTTCGCCAAACTGCTCGGTGAGCCGGCTGGCGATTTTCTGGACTTCGTCGGCGGAGACTTTTTCCTGCGCCTGGGCGGCGAGCGCGGTGCAGAGGGTGGTGAGGAGGAGGAGTTTTTTCATAGGTTGTTTGTGTCGGACAGTTCGCAGATGGAAACGCCGGGCGCGGCGCGCGGTTACAGTTTTTTCTGGCGCGGCTCCACGCGCAGCAGGTCGAGGGTGATGTTCGTCGGGCCGGGCTTCATCTTCGCGAACTCCTGTCGCTGCTCGGGTGTGAGGCCCGCCTCCACCTCTGCGACCAGCTCCTTCACGACCTCGCCGGCCTCGGCGAGCGCCTGCTGCCGGATGCCCGTGAACTTGCCGATGGCGCGGTCCATGGCCTGCCGGGCCAGCTCCTGCTGGGGCGGCGTGAGCTTCACCCGCGCGTTGAGGCTGCGGATGGCGGACTCGTGCCACGTCTCGGCGGAGGCGCGGTTGTCATGGCGGCGGGCGAACGACAGGCCGAGGCGCACGCCGGCGTAACCACTCACGGCGACGAGCGCGGCGAGTCCGAGGGCAATCTTCCAGTGTTTCATGAGGTCCAGAAAAGTTCGGTGGAAACCGTTTCGACCGCCGGCAAAAAGGACTCGTCCGTCGGTGCGCCCGGCGCATCGAGGAACAGGCTCGCGACGAGCACGACCGTGGCGCACGCCAGCGCGCGCCAGGTCAAGTGCTCGCAGATTCGCTCCAGTGGTGTGGCTGGCGTGGCCCGTGCCCGGGCGATGACGCGTTGTGCGAAACCATGCGGTGCCTCCGCCGGCTCCGCCGGCTGGGCTTCACGGGCACGGGCCGCGCCCGTCTGCCATCTGCGGTCGAACTCGTTCATAAGAACTGGCCTTTCAACTTCTCCGCCGCCTTGCGCAGCCGTCGGCGGGCACGGAAGGCGCGGACTTTCACCAACGAAACGCTCCAGCCGGTCAGCGCGCTGATTTCCTTCACGGGCCGGCCTTCGAGGTCGAGCCATTGCAGCACGAGCCGGTCGGGCGCTTCGAGCGTCGCGAGCAGCTTGTGCATCGCGTCGCGCACGGCGGCGGCTTCCGTTTCAGGCGCGTGTTCGGCGGGCGTGCTGCCGGTGAAAAATTCCAGCCAAGCCAGCTCGCCCTCGCCAAGGTCCGCGTGGCGCAGCTCGGGCCGGCGCTTCTCGGCGCGGAGCGCGTCGAGGCAGGTCGTGACCGCCAGCCGGGAAACCCAGTGCGAGAGCGGCACGCCGTCGCGCGCCTCGTATTGGTCGAGCCGCTGGAAGAGCTTGATGAAAATCTCCTGCGCCAGGTCCTCCTCGGCGGCGCGGACGGGCAGGTGCGAGCGCACGATTTTCATGACAAGTGGATACAGGTGCCCGACCAGCGCCCGCGCGGCGTCGTCATCCTGCGCGCGCACCCGGCCGAGGCACGACGCGACATCAAACTCAGGTTCGGAAATTGGCGCGGCGGCCACTCCCAAGGGTAACGCCGTGCGCTCCGGCACGGTTACAGCATTTGTCTTCGGAAGTTCCTCCGGCACGGGGTGACGCTCATTCGTAGGCGACGGCGGTGATTTCCAGGTCCTTCTCGCCGTTTGGCACCCGGAGCCGCACCCGCTGGCCAACCTGTTTGTTCAGCAGAGCCTTCGCGATGGGCGAGAGCCAGCTCACCCAGCCGCGGTCGAAGTCCACCTCGTCCACGCCGACGATGCGGTAGCGCGTCTCGGCTCCGGCCGGTTCGCGCACCGTGACCACCGAGCCGAAGCGCACGCGGTCGTCGGGCACCGCGGGCGGCTGCACGACGGACGCGGTGCGGAGGCAGTCGTCGAGGAGCAGCGCGCGTTGTTCGAGCGAGGCGAGTTTCTGGGCCTTGTCCGGGTCGCCCTTCGTCACCAGAAGCTGCTCGCGGGCGGATTGAATCTGGGCGAGTTCCTCGCGCAGCCGCCCCTCGCCGTCGGGCGTCATCAAGTTCTGCGTGCCCGGAGGCAGCGAGGAAGCGCGGCGCGAAAGCACCGGTTCGTCCGGCTGGTCGTCTTCGCGGGTGAAGGCTTTGCTCACGGCGAGACTCTGTGGTCGCAACCTTCAGATTGCGAGTGAAGTGAAATCAACCCAGGCGCAGGCTGAAGCCTGCGACTACGCGGCTGCGGGGATCATCCCGCTTTTGCGGGCGAAGTTGAACAGCCCGCCGGCATCCACCACGGGTCGCACGTCGCCGAGGGGCTTGAAGGAATGGACTTTGCCGGTCGCCTGCACGGTCACGGTCTGCGCGTCGAGGTCCACGGTGACGATCTCGCCGGTCTTGAGCACGTCGCAGAGGCGCGCGGTGAGTTCGCAGGGATACAGCTCGCCGGTGGCGACGCTGTTCCGGAAGAAGATGCGGGCGAAACTCTCGGCGAGCACAATGCGGCAGCCGGCGGAGCCAAGGGCGATGGGCGCGTGCTCGCGGGAGCTGCCGCAGCCGAAATTCTTGCCGCCGACGATGATGGGAAACTCGCTGTCGAGCTGGCCTTCCTTCACGAAGCGGGTCGGGTATTGCGCGTCGGGCAGGCCGATCAGCGCGTAGGCGCCGAGCTTCTCGTATTCCGCCGGGATGGTCGGCACGAGGGTGAGATACTGCGCGGGAATGATCTGGTCGGTGTCAATGTTGTCGCGCACGACATAGACGGGACCTGTAAACTGACTTTTCATCGGGCGCGAATGTGCGGAGGAATCGGGCGAGTTTCAACGGGAAACTGGCTTGTGACAGGCGGACGCGGCCATGACAGCGGCGGCCTCGTGCTTGTGGCGTGAAGCATTGCAGGCTCGACGTGCACTGTGCAGGCCCGGGGTGTCCCGAGCCTTCCACGTCGCTGAACCCGGGTTAAAACCGGAAGGCGACCGAAGCTTCAGGCTTCCACGAACTTGATCGAACGCGACTTCGCCGAGCGCTTGCGGGCGTTTTCATCCAGCACCTTCTTGCGCAGGCGGAGGTTCTTGGGCGTGGCCTCGACGTATTCATCCACGTCGATGTATTCAAGCGCGCGCTCAAGGCTGAGCTTCATCGGGGGCGCGAGCTGGATGCCCTTGCCGTCGCCGCCCGACCGCATGTTGTTGAGCTTCTTTTCCCGCACCGGGTTGACCATGAGGTCGTTGTCGCGGGCGTTCTCGCCGACGATCATGCCGATGTAAATCGCGTCGCCCGGCTCGACCATGAGCTTGCCGCGTTCCTGCACCATGTTGAGCGCGTAGGGGGTGGCCTCGCCGTTGTCCATCGAGACCAGGGAACCGTTCTTGCGGGCGGGGATTTCACCCCGGTCTTCCCCGTATTCGTGGAAGAGATGGCTCATCACGCCCATGCCCTTGGTCATGTTCACGAGGTCGGTCTCAAAGCCGATCAGGCCGCGCATGGGCACGAGCGCCTCGACTGACACCGTGTTGGCGACGTGGTTCATGTTCGTGATCTGCGCCTTGCGGGCGGAAAGCGTCTCCATGATGGCTCCGAGATTCTCGTTTGGAACCTCGACGTAAAGCTTCTCGATGGGTTCGAGGGAGGTGTCGTTCGGACCCTTCTTCCAGAGCACTTCGGGGCGGGACACGAGGACTTCGTGGCCTTCGCGGCGCATCTGTTCGACGAGGATGGCAATCTGCATTTCGCCACGCCCGGAGACGGCGAAGATTTTCGGGTCGCTGGTCGGCGCGATGCGCAGGGCGACGTTGGTGCGGATCTCCTTCACGAGGCGGTCCCAGATGTGGCGGGCGGTGACGAGCTTGCCGTCCTGGCCGGCGAGCGGGCCGTCGTTGACGGCGAATTCCATCTGAATCGTCGGAGGATCAATGGGGATGTAAGGCAGGCCCGAGCGCAGTTCGGAGTCGCAAATCGTTTCGCCAATGAAGACGTCCTCGAAACCCGTCAGACCCACGATGTCGCCGGCGTGGGCCTCCTGCACCTCGATGCGCTTCATGCCTTCGAAGTGGAAGATCATCGTGATCTTGCCCTTGGTAATCCGGCCATCGCCGTGGCGGCAGATGGCGGGATCGCCTACCTTCACCTTGCCCTCGACGATCTTGCCGAAGGCGATACGGCCGAGGTAATCGGAGTAGTCCAGGTTGGCCACGAGCACCTGGAAACCGTCGCCGGCCTTGGCGCGCGGGGGCGGGATGTGCTTCACGATCGCGTCAAAGAGCGGCTCCATCGTGCCGCTGACATGTTCCAGTTCGAGCTTGGCGTAACCGTCCTTCGCTGAGCAGTAGATGAACGGGAAGTCGAGCTGTTCGTCGGTCGCGTTGAGCGACATGAAGAGTTCGAACACGAGGTCGAGCACCTTCTTGGGCGTGGCGTTGGCGCGGTCGATCTTGTTGATGACGACGATGGGCTTGGCGCCGGCCTCGAGCGCCTTGCGCAGCACGAAGCGCGTCTGCGCCTGCGGGCCGTCCGTGGAGTCCACCACGAGCAGCACGCCGTCAATCATGTTCATGATGCGCTCCACCTCGCCGCCGAAGTCGGCGTGGCCCGGAGTGTCCACGATGTTGATGTGGTAGTTCTTGTATTTGAAGGCGGCGTTCTTGGCGCGGATGGTGATGCCCTTTTCCTTCTCGAGGTCCATCGAATCCATCAGGCGCTCCTCGGAGGACTCGTGCTGGTTGGCGCGGAAGGTGCCGGACTGTTTGAGGAGGCAGTCCACGAGGGTGGTCTTGCCGTGGTCAACGTGTGCGATGATGGCGATGTTCCGGATGTGCTGCATATCAATCAAAATGGTTTCCGTCGTTTCCTGCTCAAGGTGGCCGGCGCATTCAAACAAAGCCGACGGGATGCGGGCGGTCCACCGGACGCGGGAATCTGCCGGGCCGCGCACTATGCCGGTCGGCAGGCAAAGGTCAAGCGGCGGTTATCGGACAGGGCCAAGATGCGGACCTTGGGGAAGGAGTCCCTCCTCGTTTGCTAAATGACTCAGGCCGTTCAAAGGGCCGTGCCGAATTTGGACTTTTGCCGTCATCACGGCTCTTCCCTGATTCAGCTGGCTTCGGTGAAGGCCCTTCCATGAGGAACAGAGCTCCAAAAATCAACAAGTATGGCCAAACGATTCGGATGCGGCTCATCTCGTCCCGCAAGTGGCGGCGCATTTCTGTGACTTCGTATCGCGTAAAGGTATTGCGGTCGGTCAATGCGTAGTCATTCATCGTGTCATACCAAGCGCTGTTCAACCGCCCTGGGTATGTCCATACATCAAACAGTGTCCAAATCAGGCCGGCACAAACCAGAGCAAGGCGTTTCGACACCCAGTGAAACTGCTTATCATGCCCTATCTTCATGCTTACCGATTAAACGACTTCGTGAAGTCTTCTGCCGTGCTTGCGACGACTTTTTTCTCGTGCTTCGAGCTGGCGATCAGTTCGTTGAGCTTGTTCTCCCATGCCTTGCCGTCCATTGGCAGGGTGACGCTT
>JBAYGL010000131.1:0-11235 GCA_041666725.1 Limisphaerales bacterium | reverse complement strand
CCCACCTCCCGCGCGCCTGGTTTGAACTGAGCACACGCCGCAATTGCAGCGTCTCGGTGGACAGCGTCTGGCTGTGCTGCGCAAGCGATTCCAGGTGCTTCTTCACCTCACCCAGCGCGGTGGACTGCGTGGTTTCGCTTTGCGCGAGGCGCTGCTGGTAGGTCTTGAGTTGTTCCTCCAGTGGCTTGACCAGCGTGGCGATGGCCTCCTGCCGCTGGGACAGATCACCTTTCGCCGACTCGGCGAACTTGCCGAGCGTCTCGTTCGCGAGGCGGAGAAACTCCGGCTGTGTCTGCTTGAGCGCATCAGCGCTGAGAGCCTTGAAGGCCTCCCGCAAATCAGCGAGCGCCTTCTCCTGCGTCGCCTTCGCCTCCAGCAACTGCCGCTCGTGCATCTCCCGGTGATCCGTGAGGAGCTTGCCGGCGGCCTGGAGCTGCGCCTGCACCCCGGACAACTGGTGGCCGGTCTGGACGAGCTTGGTGTTCGTGTCGCCCAGTTCCGCCTCGCGCTGGCGCAGTTCCTCGCGGATCTCCTCGATGTGTTTCTCGGCCGCGTGCTGTCGTGCTTCCGTCGCGGCGAGGCCGGCGCCGGCCTCCGCCAGCTGGGCCCGCGTCCGCGCCAGTTCCCCGTCGCGGTGTGTCAGCTGCTGGCGGAGCTCCGCCTCCAGCAAGTTCGTGGACGCCAGCGGACCGTCGTCCCTTTCCCCACGGAACCGCGCGCCCAGCAGCCAGCCGATGACGCCACCGAGCACGACTCCCAGTAGAAGATAAAGCAGCGGGTCCATGTGAGGCGGTCAGGTTAGTTTCTTGAACAGCGATTTCTCAAAGTCCACGACGAAGAACCGCCTGCCCTTCTTCCGGACTTCGTGCCCCTCGGCTTTCAACCGCGTGCGCAGGCCGGCGATGCCGCCGGGATACTTCGGGTTCACCTCGCCGCCAACCTTGAGCGTGCGCCAATACGGCGTGACACGTTTCGCACCCCCGGCCTCGGCCTCGGCGGCGGCATGTGCGGCAATCCATGAGAAGATGCCCGTGGTGATGGGGCACGCGAAGTCCGTCCGGTGCCTCGCTGTGAGCGCGGCGCGCAGCTCGTTGATGGTGACGAGACGGCCCTTGGGCACGCGCTTCATCAGTGCATTCACCTCCAGCGGCGAGGGGATGACGAAGGTGCCTTCGCCCCAGCGCCTGGTGAGTTTGCCGCAGACCTGGCCGACCTTCGGAAGGCCCTTGCTGTCGGCCAGCTTCTCGCGCCAGGTTTTCTTGGGCTTCATGGCGGGATTGAACCACGAATAGACACTAATGAACACGAATCACCCACCGGGCTAAAGAACACGCCGTTGAATTCGTGTCCATTCGTGGTTTCTCCGCTCAGAAGTGCGCGATGACCTCGATCTCCACGCTGGCCGCGCGCGGCAGGGCGGCAACCTGGATGGTGGAACGCGCCGGGAAATCACTGGTGAAATACTGGCTGTAGATTTCGTTCATGCCGGCGAAATCGGCGAGGTTCGTCAGAAAGACCGTGCTCTTCACGACGTTCGCAAAGGTCAGGCCCTGGTCGTCGAGGATGCACTTCACGTTCTCCAGCACGCGGCGTGTCTGGTCCTTGATGTCGCCGGGGACGAGCTGGCCGGTGGCCGGATCGAGGGGAATCTGGCCGGCGCAGAACAGCAGGTCGCCAACGCGGACGGCGTGGTTGTAAGGGCCAACGGCAGGCGCGCCCTTGGCGGGTTTGATGATGGTTTTAGTCATGCGCGGCTGAGTTAAGCAGGGAGCGATGAATTCGCCAGAAAGAACTCACGGCGGCGTTTTGATCGACTGAGATCGAAGCTTCTCCAGAGTTTCTTTGGCATGATTGCTCATCCTCGTGTCCGGGTCGGAAACCGCCAGTTCAAGTGCGGGAATGGCAGCGGTGAGGTCGCCTTTATACATCTTCAAGCTGAACATCGCTGAATGGCGAACGAGCTTGTCTGAGTCCGCCATCAGATTTGTGAGAGCGGGCACCACAATGCTCGAGTGATTCGTGAACTGAGCCAACGACAGGCTTGCAAATTGTCTGACGCGCCTTTCGGAATCCGCTGCCGCCTTGCAGAGTGCCGCCAGCGACATTTCACAGTTCGTCGTGGAAGGGCCGAGGCCGCACACCGCGTATTGCCGAGCTCGTGCGTCAGTGCTCGTGACGGCGTTCAGCAACACGCTTACTCCTGAGTCGCCGAGCACACCAAGAGCGTTGGCAGAGGCAAGTCGTTCCAGGTGGCCGTCGCGTCCAAGCAAACCATCCCGAAGTTGAGGAACCGCCGGAGCTGCAACTTGTCCGAGCACGAAAAACGCGGCGATGGCCCGGCTTACTTGCCGCGTGTGCTGGTTTGCGCTCCTTTCCCATGGCACCTGCCCTCCGGATTCCTCCACTTTCAAGGCCAATTCATCAAGCCACTCGCGAAATCGTCCGGGCTTTTCACGGGGTGCCAGACGGGCCAGAAGCCACGGCAGGCAGTTTGTCCCCATCGCTCGAACCGCATCAAATGCCTCCTTGTTCTCCGCTTTCTCCACGGGCCGATACTCGTAAAAGCCCGCGAAGGCAGGGGTGTCCAGCCACTGACTCAGTGTTCTTCCCTTCCATTGGGGTTCGGTTGGCCCCTTTGGCAGCGAAGACCATACCAGCAAGCTGAACAGCGCCAGGCTCAGGCTCCACACGCCGACTTGTTTCCAAGTTGAGCGGGATGTCGTGGCTCCCGGGATCATCTTTGCGCTGGGCTGCAAAGTGAGCTACTTCCCCAGCGCCTTCGCCACCGCTTCTTCCAGGGCTTCGCCGCGCAGATCCTTGGCGATGATCTTGCCCTCGCCGTCGAGCAGATAGGTGGCCGGGATGGAGTGCACGCCGTAAACGCCGGCGAGCTTCGTCTGCCAGCCCTTCCCGTCGAAGTATTGCGGCCAGGT
The DNA here is from genome assembly GCA_041666725.1 of Limisphaerales bacterium. Lineage (GTDB taxonomy): Bacteria > Verrucomicrobiota > Verrucomicrobiia > Limisphaerales > SXTU01 > SXTU01. Next base: position 8,302 of record JBAYGL010000131.1, on the reverse strand, counting down.
CATCTTCCGTTCGGCAAGGAAGCTGTCGAGCTTGGCGCGGTCGGAGTCGAGGCTGATGCCGACGATCTCAAAGCCCTTTGCGTGATACTTTTCATAGGCCTTGAGGACGTTTGGCAGTTCGCCAACGCACGGCCCACACCACGTCGCCCAGAAGTCCACGAGCACCACCTTGCCCTTGAAGCGCGCGATGGAGAGCGGCTTGCCGGCGAGGTCCTTCTCGGTGAAATCGGGGAATTTCGAGCCGGCCACGAGCTTGCGCTGAATATCCTTTGAAGCCTTCTGCGCCTCTATGCCGGCAAGAATCTGATCCACGGCGGTCGCCGGCCGGGTGCCTGGAAAATCCTTCTTCAACTGTGTCAGAAGCGGCAGCCCCTTCGACTCATCGTCAAGCACCTGAAGGTAGAGCAAGGCCTTCATCAAAAGGACCTGCGCCACGTCGTCCGTCTTCTCGGCCTTGTGCGCGGCGAGAATCTTGTCGAACTCGGCGAAGTTGTCGGCGAGATCCTTCTCGCTGTTCTTACCGGCCTTGAGCTTGTCCTGGATTTTGCCGATCAACCCCTTCAACTCCTCCTTTACGTCACCGGCATTCGCCAGTCTGGCGGGAAGAAGCAGGGAAATGACAACGGCGAGAATGTGGATGGTTTTCTTCATGGGGGCTGTGTTGGGCAGGATGACACCAGCCGACTGCCTTGATGGCAAGGTGATTTCAGGTCGATTTCTCTCCGGCGTGAAAACCGATTGAGAAGTGAGTGGGCACTCCTGTGTTCCATGCCAGGCCCCAATCTCGGCTGTCCTCAAATCCGTTTCTCGTCGGCGTCGATGTAATCCACGAAACACTGGAGATCGTCGCGATGGCCAAGGCCGGACTGCTCCTTGCGCATCTGGAGGCGGGCCTTCACGGCGGGATCGCCCTCGCGACCGTAGTTGAGAAGAGCCGCATTGAAGGCGGCCCTTTCCTCGGCGGACTTCTTCACGTTCTTCACCACCCAGTCGCAGACCTGCCCGTCGGTCACGGTCCCCTTCACCACAGCGATGAACGGATCGGCGGCCAGGCCGGCGGCCAGAAGCCATTTCGCGTCAAAGCCCTTGTATGCAAAGTTCTCCTGGTAATCGGCGTGCAGCCTGCCGGCGAGGTGGAGGCGTATCTTGTCCACGAAGCGCGGCAGGTAGGCCCAGCCGGCCATGGTTTCACGTCCACTGCGGGGATAGATGATGTCATCGCTCATGTGTGGGATTGTCCGTGGTGGCGCGGGCAAGTCAATCGCGGGAAGAGAGGATGGTTGCGCGAAGGTGGCGAAGGAAGCTCACTCATGGTCTTCGCGCGACAAATTCCCCTGCGCTTGTCCCGAACTACGCTCCGAACAGTCTCCGAAAGTTCTCCTCCACCTGCGCCGCCAAAGCATCCAGCGACACGCCGCGCAAGTCGGCCATGAATTGATAAACGACCGGCAGGTTTGCGGGATGGTTCAACGGCCTGCCAGTGCGGGCGTCACTCAGCGGGCAGGTGTTCATCGCGTCCGGCAGCAACTGGTCCGGCGCGTCCGTCTCGATGAGCAGGCGGTCGGCCGGAACCAGCTTGAACGTCTCGCGCTGGCGGGTCTTGCGCTCGTGCATGAAGTAGCCGGGAAAGCTGAAGTGCGCGCCGAGCTTTGCCAGCGGTGCGACCATCTCCGCCGGGCCCCCGTAACTGTGCAGCAGGAAGCCCCGCGCGGGCGGCGGATTCGCCCGCAGCAATTCGCCGAGCCTCCCCCACGTCTGCAAGCAGTGGACACTCGCCGCAAGGTTGCGCTCCGCCGCGAGCCGCAGCTGCGCGACGAAGACCTCCTCCTGCCCGTCGTAAGCCAGCCCCGGCTTCCAGCGATCCAGCCCGATCTCTCCGATGACCGCGCCGGGCGTGCGGTCAAGGAACTCGACGAGCACCTCCCGCCAGCGCGCCGTCCGTTCACCCACATACCACGGGTGATAACCAAAGCTCGGAACGACGAGGTCAGGAAACTCCAGCGACAGCGCGGCGACCTGCGGCCAGTCCGCCTCGCAAGAACCGTTGACCACCATGCGAACGACACCGACCGCACGGCTCGCCGCGATGAGTTCCGCCTGCCGTCCGGAGAAACGGCCGTCTTGCAGGTGGTTGTGGGCGTCGTAGAAGTTCATTCGATTTGTGGATCAGGATCAGGATCAGGATTACGAGCAGGAGCGCGCGATTGTCTCGTGCTCGTAATCCTAATCTTGATCCTGCTCCTTCCGTTCCTCCGCGAACGCACGTATCCGTCCCCACACCCGCGACAGCACGTTCCGCCGGTTCGCGGTGAGATGCTGGTTGATGCCGACCTGATCGAGGAAACCGGGTTCCACCGCGAGAATTTCCACCGCCGTGTGCTCACTGTAAAAATCGCACAAAAGGCCGGCCACCGCGCGGACGATCTGCGAATCCGAGTCGCACTGAAAGTGGCAGCGGCCTGCGCGTGACTCGGCCACAAGCCACAGATTTGCCAGGCATCCGGGCACACGATGCGCCTCCGTCTTGAATTCGGGCGCAAGCGCCGGGCGCAGCCGGGCCTGCTCCACCAGCCATTGCAGACGTTCCTGCGGATGCGGGAAAGCGCCAAGCCGCGCGAGCAGGGCATCGCGCCTGGCAGCAAGTCCAGTAGTAACGGCGGCATCGGCAGACATGAACGCATCGTAACCGCCAGTGCTCCCGCAGGCGAGTCGCAGAATTGGGATTGCGTCGGAGCGGAGCGCGACGACGCTCCGTTTGGTGTCCACGCTTTAGAGCCTGTCTGAAAACTGGGAGGGGTCCTGTTTTCAGACGGGCTCTCAGCGTGCGTGGCGCGCGAAGACACCCTGAAGGGTGGACGCCAAACCGCAGTTGAATGGCCGCCACTCCCCGCAGTCCAATCGCGCCGACGCAATGAAACACCTGTTCCCAGCCCTGCTTGCCGCCACCGCCACCGTCACTGCCGCGACCGACTGGCCGCAGTTCCGCGGCCCCGACGGCGATGGTCACTCCTCCGCGAAAAACCTGCCGCTCACCTGGGACGCCACGAAAAACGTCCAGTGGAAGACCGAGCTGCCCGGCAAAGGCTGGTCCTCCCCTGCCCTGCATCGCGGCCATCTCTATCTCACGACCGCCGAGGTGGGCGGCGCGAACGTTGCGTTGCGTGTCTTGTGCCACGAGGCCGCCACCGGCAGGCAGCTCTGGAATACCGAAGTCATCGTCACGCCGCCGGTCCGGCATCACCAGAAGAACAGCCAGGCCAGCCCCACTCCCATCGTGGAAGGCGACAGGCTTTACGTCCACTTCGGCCACTACGGCACCGCGTGCCTCGATCTGGCTGGCAAGATCGTCTGGAAAAACACCGAGCTGAAATACTCCCCTGTCCACGGCAACGGCGGCTCGCCAATCCTCGTCGGCAACGCGCTCATCTTCAGCGCCGACGGCCAGAGCGACCCGTCCGTCATCGCGCTGGACAAGGCGTCCGGCAAGGTGCTTTGGAAGGTGAAACGCGAGACCACTGCGAAGAGGTATTTTTCCTTCAGCACGCCCACGCTCATCACGGTGAAGGGCCGGCAACAACTCATCACCGCGGGCAGCGGCGTGGTCTGCGCACTCGATCCGAAAACCGGCGTTGAACTCTGGCGCTGCCGCTACGGCGAGGGTTATTCCGTCATCCCCAAGCCCGTCTTCGGCCACGGCCTGATTTTCCTCAGCTCCGGCTATGACAAACCGGTCCTCATGGCCATTCGCGCCGACGGCAAGGGCGACGTGACCGACACTCACATCGCGTGGAAGCTGGAAAAGGGCGCACCCCACACGCCCTCGCCGCTGCTGGTCGGCAATGAACTCTACGTCGTTTCCGACGCCGGCATCGCGAGCTGCCTCGATGCAAAGACCGGACAGGTCCACTGGTCCGAACGGGTCGGCGGCAATTATTCCGCCTCGCCGTTGCTCGCCGACGGGAAGATTTACCTCCAGAACGAAACCGGCGCCGGCATTGTGCTCAAACCGGGCAAGACATTCGAAAAGCTCGCGGAGAACCCCATCGGCGAGCGCGTTCTCGCCTCCTATGCGGTGACCGACGGCGCGTTCTTCATCCGCTCGGAGAAGCACCTCTTCCGCATCGGCGGCAGGTAGCCCCGCGAGATTCGCACATCACGAACAGCCGGCCGGGAATCGTGTCCGGCTTGGACTCCTGACCGTTTCAGGATAGAAAGCCGCAGATGAACGACGCGATCATCATCGGCGGCGGCCCCGGAGGTTCCACCTCTGCCTCGCTCCTGGCCGCCCGTGGCCGGTCCGTGCTGCTGCTGGAACGCGAGCGTTTTCCGCGCTTTCACATCGGAGAATCGCTGCTGCCCTACAACTGGCCCATCTTCGAGGAGCTGGGCGTGCTGCCGGCATTGGAGGCGGCCGGCTTTCCGAAGAAGACGGGCGCGCAATTCCATCTCGGCAACGGCCGCAAGTCGCTCAAGCTCGTGTTCCGCGAAGGCCGCTTCACCGAACATCCGCAGACATTTCAAGTCGAGCGGTCGCTCTTCGACCACATCCTCCTAAAGAACGCGGCGGCCAGGGGCGCGGAGGTGCGCGAGGGCTGGCAGTTCCAGAGTTTCGAACAGCTCGGTGACCGCGTGCGGGTGATGGCCAGGGATGCTGATGGCAGCAGCCACACACTGGAGGCGCGCTTTCTCATCGACGCCAGCGGGCGCGGAAATGTGACAGGAAATCAGGAGGGCCTGCGGGTCATGCATCCGAACCTGAAGAAGATCGCGCTCTTCGGGCACTACACCGGCGTCGCACTCGACGCAGGCGCGAAGGCCGGCGACACCATCATCGTGCGGCTGGCGGACAAGTGGTTCTGGCTCATCCCGATTTCCGCCACAAAGGTCAGCGTCGGCTGCGTGCTGGACGTGGCGGAGTTCTCTGCGGCGAAGACCCCGCCTGAGGAGCTGTTCCAACGCATCCTCGGCACCAGCCCGGTGCTGCGTGAGCGGATGAAGGACGCGCAGCGCGTCGGCGAGTTTCACAGCACCAGTGATTTTTCCTACCACAACAGCCGGCTCACCGGCCCGCGTCTGCTGCGCGTCGGCGACGCCGCCGGCTTCATGGATCCCATCTTCTCCGCCGGGGTGTTCATGTCGATGTTCTCCGGCAAGCTCGCCGCCGAGACGGTGGATGCCTGCCTGCGCCGCCCCTTCGGCACTTCGTGGCGGCTGGCGCGCTATGAACGAAAAACATTCAGCGCACTGCGCTTCTACTGGGAGATGGTCGAGCAATACTATACCAAGCCGTTCATGGAACTCTTCCTCGAGCCGAGGGAGAAATGGAGCATCCCCGCCGCGGTCAACGCCGCGCTGGCCGGAGAACTCACCGGCCGCTGGGCGATCCGCTGGCGGATGAAGCTCTTCTTCCTGCTCGTCAAAATCCAGGCCCGCCGCCCCATCGTTCCGCGCATCCGCTTCGACTGAATCATGTCACGCTATTCCCTCGCCATGGTCACCGTGCTGCTCACGGTGCTCTGCGCCTGTCGAACGGCACCGCTGCCGCGCATCGACACCTCCGCTCCCGGCTGGAACCAGCGCAGCGGCCAGGCGGTCTGGACTCCCGGACGCGGGGCGGGCGATGTCGTCATTGACCTTGAGGTCTGGAAGCGCGCGGATGGCGAATGCCTGCTCGACGTTTCCAAGGCCGGCCTGTCCTTCGTGCTCGCGCACATCACTGCCGACACTTGGCGCATTGAGTCCGCCACCGGGCGGCGCCACTCCGCGCACGGCAATCCACCGGCGCGCGTCGGCTGGCTCCAGCTCGCGCGCGCCCTCGCCGGTCCACCGCCTGCCGCGCCATGGCAGTTCGAGCGGCGCGATGGCGGCGCATGGCGGCTCACAAACCCCAAGACCGGCGAGAGTTTTGAAGGCTCGCTCACACCATGAAGCGCTGGCTCTGGCTCCTGCTCATTCCGCTCGCGCTTGGCCTCGTGCGCCTGCGCTTCGATGTCGAGGTGCTGAACCTTCTCCCGGCCAGCCTGCCGGTGGTTCAGGGGCTCAAGCTGTTTCAGCAGCACTTCGCCAGCGCAGAGGAACTCATCGTCACGCTGGAATCCGATTCACCCGAAAGCACCGAAGCCAGCGCGCGTTCGCTCGCCGAGCATCTGCGTTCAAAGACAAACCTCATCGCAAGCACGATGTGGCAGTCCCCTTGGAACGAGCACCCCGAGCAGGCCGCCGAACTCGCCGCCGCCGTCTGGCTGAACCAGCCGCCCGAGGCTTTTGCCGCCCTCGCCACACGGCTCACTGGCACGAACGTCCAGGCGACGCTTGCCGACGCCCGTGAACGGCTTGCGGTGTCGTTCTCGCCGGGTGAGGTGGCGCAACTCAGCTTCGATCCCTACGGCTTCACGCGCCTGCCGCTGCCGGATGTCAGCGCGGCGGGCTTCGGTCCCGGCCAGGATTTCTTCTCCTCCGCCGACGGGAAGTTCCGCCTCGTCACCGTGAAGGCCGGCACACCCCTGCCCGGCTATCGCGAGTGCGCGGACTGGCTCGCCGCCGTGCGCGCCGAGATTGCCGGCTGGCAGCGCGCCCGCGGGAGTCAGGAGAAGCTGGGTTTCACCGGACGCACGGTGTTCGTCACGGAAATCTCCAGCGGCATGGAGCACGACATGAAGGAGTCCATCGTGCTCACGGCGGCGGTCATCGCGGTGCTGTTCTGGCTCGCGCACCGGCGCTGGCGGCCGATGCTCTGGCTGCTCGCGTTGCTGGCGCTCATCCTCGCCTCGACGCTCGCGCTCGGCGGACTTTTCTTCGGAGCCATCAACGTCGTCAGTCTGGGCTTCGCGGGCATCCTGCTCGGTCTCGCGGTGGACTACGGCGTCGTGCATTACCAGGAGGCGATGGCCTCGCCGGACGCAACCGTGCCGGAGATCCGCCGCGCCATCGGTCCTAGCATCTTCTGGGCGGCGGTCACCACCATCAGCGCGTTTCTCGTGCTGAACCTCGGCGGCCTGCCCGGCCTCGGACAACTCGGCTCGCTTGTTGCCCTTGGCGTCGCGCTCTCCGCACTGGTGATGCTCTTTCTCTTCCTGCCGCCGCTGTTTCGGGACCGACAAAAGCGGCGTGATGAACGAGTCGCCGCCGGTCTCTGGCCGCCACCGGCGCGTGAAGCAGCTCCTGCCCCTTCTGCCGCCTTGTCTGTCGCTCGCCGAAACTTCGTCCTCGCAGCCAGCACGATGCTGTTCTTCGGCGCGGCGGCGGTGTTGAGTTTTGGCCTGCCGAAACTCGACCGTTCTCCCGACCCGCTGCGGCCCAAGGGCAGCATGGCTTACGCGACGCTCGACGCGATCAAGAGCCGGCTCGGACCGGCGCGCGAGCCGTTGTGGATCATCGCATCGGGCCGCGAGGAAGGCGAAGTTGCGCGGCAACTCGAACGTGCCGAGGCAGTCCTCGCGCGCGCCAAGTCGGGCAACACCATCAGCGGCTACCTGCTGCCCACGATGCTGTGGCCTCATCCGGAACATCAGGCGCAGAACCGCGCGACTGCGTCGCGCTTGATGACCGAGCGCGAGCGCCTCGCCACTGCTGCGCTCGCGGCGGGCTTCAACACCAATTCGGTGATGCTCGCGAACACGTTGTTCGACACGTGGGGTGCCGCGCTCGCACGCACCAATGTCTTCTGGCCGACGAACGACATGAGCCGCTGGATTCTCGCCCGGATGGCCGCGCGAACGGATGAGGGCTGGCTCGCCGCCGGCTTCGTTTTCGCCAACGACACAACCAACACGAACGCCGGCCCAACTCCCTCATGGGCCGCGGAACTGGGCACGGCAGGCATGATCGTGTCCGGCTGGGAGCTGCTCGGGAATTCACTGCTGCATGCCGTGTCGGAGCGGATGTGGCTCGTGATCGCGCCGATGGTTGCGCTCATCCTGCTGTCGCTGTGGCTGGCCTTCCGACGCTCGACTGAAATTCTCCTCAGCCTTGCCGTGCTGGCCGTCAGCGGCCTTTGTCTGTTGGCCGTGATGCGCATCGCGGGATGGTCGTGGAACCTGCTCAACCTCATGGCGCTCCCGCTCATGCTTGGCACCGGCGTGGACTACAGCATCTTCATGCAGCTCGCGCTGCGCCGGCACCAGGGCGATCTCGCCGGCGCGCATCACTCCGTGGGCCGCGCGCTGCTGCTCTGCGGCGGCACGGCTGTCGCGGGCTTCGGCTCGCTCGCGCTCTCCACCAACGCCGGCATGGCCAGTCTCGGTGCGGTCTGCGCCGTGGGCATCGGCTGGAACATGCTGATCTCTGTTTTTCTGCTGCCCGT
>JBAYGL010000130.1:0-11287 GCA_041666725.1 Limisphaerales bacterium | reverse complement strand
GCCCTGCTGATTTATCCCGCCTACCTGACCGTGAAAGAGCAGGGGGACAAGCTCGCTCCGGAGCTGCCCGTCTCCGCCGGCACGCCGCAGACTTTTCTCGTGATGACCGAGGATGACGGCATCCGCGTGGAATGCGCGCTGTTCTATTACCTCGCGCTCAAGCAGGCAAAAGTCTCCGCCGAGCTGCATCTATACCCGACGGGCGGACACGGCTACGGCCTCCGCCCCAGCGAACACACGGTCACCACCTGGCCCAGGCGCGCCGAGGAGTGGATGAAGGTGCGCGGCCTGCTGAGCAAGGCGCAGTGACCTGACTCAAACCACGTTCACGAAATAGCGGTGCGGAAAGCCAGTGAGCTTCTTCAGCACCGTGTCAGTGTGCCAAAACTCAACCTTTTCGACGTGCGCCGTGGCGGCGATGAGACGGTCGGCAGGATCGCGGTGTTCCCAGGGCCAGAGCACAGACTGACGGGCAATCGCCGCGTTGATTGGCAGCACCGTCCAGCTTGGCAGCGCAAGGTCGATCCACATGTCAGGATGATCGGGCAACCGACCGGCCTGCCAGAGTCGAAATACTTCCATGATACTGGCCGCCGACAAGCACCGCTCCGTTGCTTCAGAGTTCAGAGCGGCTTCTACTTTCGGGGGCAATGGCAGCCGACGGCAGAAGAACACGAACAGGTTGGTATCGGCCAGCACCCTCACGGCCATTCCTCCAAGACGGGGCTTTGCATGTCACCGTAGCGGGCCAGATCATCCGGCTTGGTAACGCGCCAAGGCGTTCCGCCCTCACGAAACGCGGACAGCACGGCCTTGGGCTTGCCGTGGCTCGTAAAAACGACGCGCACGCCGGATTCCACCTTGTCGAGCAGTTCGCAAAGGCTGCTGCGTCCTTTCGCAATCGGCACGTAAAGAGTATCCATGGGCAGAATATTGCCCATAATCCTCGCGATCCGCAAGTGGCTTTCCGACCATGCAAAAACTAAAGTCGGAAGCATCTACTCCACCGTCCCCGCGAAGCTCACCCAGCCGCGTTGCACGGCGGGCGGGGCTTCGCGCATGGCGTGTGCAAACTCAACCGATCTCAAGTTTTTGCCGGCTGCGTGACACAGGCTCGCGGCCTGCGCAGCGACGGCCGCGTCATAGCCGGCCAGCGCGGGAAACAGCCTGGCCGCGTCGGTGCCGTGGCGTTTCACGAGCTCCTCGGCGTAGGCCCGGGCGGGCGTGAACTTCCCGTCCCCGTCGGCATCCACCCAGACCGGGTTCGTCGCGCCCAGCACGCGCGGGGTAAAGGTCTTTGAGCTCGGCTGATACGGGCGCGGTGTCTCCCAGAACGGCGCGGTCACGCCTGGACCGCTGGCGATGGCGACCAGGTGGTAGTCATGTTTGAAGCGCGGGAGCTTGAAGGCCAGGCGCAACTTCGTGACCCCGCGCACCGGCGCGATTTTCTGTCCGGCCACCCGCACGCCGTTGGCAAACAGTTCCACCTGGTCCGCCTGCACCCACGTCGGGCCAAGCACTGTCACGACCGCCGTCACCCCGCGCTGCCCGCGCAGAGCAAGGTCGCCCACTCCGAAACGCTCGTTCACCACCAAGTCTGTAAGCAGGCCGAAGCTCACCAGCGCGCGGCCTTCTCGGAGACTGCGGCAGGCCGCGTCCACGTTGATCGCGGTGGGGCTCGTGTCCGCACAGCGCACATAGGTCCGGCCCTGCCCGAGGATGAAGCGGCTCACATCATGCGTGTCGCTGGAGCCGAGCGCGGTGAGGCGATGGCCGTGGTTCAGCAGCGCAAACCAGTCGCGGAACAGCAGCATGATGTCCGACTGCATCGCGGCGGAAGTGATGACCTCCAGGCCATCGAAGCTGAACTCCTGCCCGCGCAAGGCCGCGCCGGAGACCGCATTGAAGTTCGCCGGGCCGAGCGGGACAAAGCCGCTGTGCAGGTCGCGCGGGTGGTTCAATGTGACGACTTGCACGCCGGGCGTGGCCCGGATGCCGGGAAGCAGCGTGGCCCAGTTCGTCACGCTGAAGTCCGCGATGGCGCTGCCGGGCTGGATGGGAAACGCGTTGAAGTGTCCGGCCTTGGTCGTCACCTCGTTGCCGATGACCGACGTGAAGCGGTCGCTCAACCGCGTGCGCTGCGCCGCCTCGGTGTAATCCGCGTGGACGTTGTGGTCAGTGGCGACGGCCAGCTCGATGCCTTCGCCGGCGATGGTGAGCATCCGCTCCTCCTCCGTCGCATCGCCGTGCCGGCTCTTGGTGAGCGTGTGGATGTGCGTGTCCGCTGCAACCCAGCCGTGCGTCGGGACAGCGCGGCGGATGTTCAGCGCGATGGATTGTGTCCGCCCGGCAACCAGCGTGACGGCCTGCGTGGCGACACTGAACTCGAAGCCGCGCGAGGCGAAAATCTTGTAAGCGCCGGGCAGCAAGCCGGCGCTCGCCGTGCCATCGCGCGTGTAGAGCACGCCGGGCCGCGCGGCGAGTTCGGTCTGGTTCGTCGTGCCGGGCAGCAAGGCGGCGAGCGAGCCCTCGGCATCCACGATGGTCAGGCGGCACGGCAGGCCCATCTTGGTGTCCGAGTCGGAGACCCGCACGGTGAGCGTCGCTTGAGCCAGCGTTTCCTTCAGGGGCGTGGGCGCAAGCCGGAAGTCGCCGACCACGACATCGTCCACCGCCGTGGGCGGCAGGATGGCGAGCGTGTTCGTCCCATCACGCAGCGCGCCCGACGGCACGGCCAGCGCGTGGACGAGTGATGTCTCCTGCGTGACGAGGTTGCCGAGGCGGCGGCCGTTGAGCTGCACCTGCCAGCTTTGCTTCACGTCGCGCTGGCGGATGAGCAGTGTTTGCTCGGCCTCGTTGCGCTGGGCCTCGAAGTGGAGTTCCAACCGGCGTCCATGCGGTTTCTGGCCAGCAAACTCCTGCCATTCGGGAAAGCCCTCCGTGCCGAGGTGGTAGCGGGCCGCGTCCAGCACCCGGAGTTGCGCGCGGACGGGCAGTGCTGCCAACAGCAGCACCAGCGACACCATGAGCAGAAAGCCACGCGGCATGGCGGAGTGTAGCCACCGGCCACTTGCCCGGCAAGGCGCGTGACGGGAAACTGCTCAGTTCAACTTGGCCAGCTCGCTCCGGGTCAGCCCCACGAGCGGGCGCACGGTCTCCGCGCTGAAGTCGAAGCGGCAGCCGGCGGCGGCGAACAACTCCGGCAACGGCCGCGAGCCGCCGAGCGCCAGGCCGGCCTTGTAATCGCGCAGTGCCTTCACCGGGTCGCGGTGGGAGTTCGCCCAGACTTGCAGCGCGCCGAGCTGCGCGATGCCGTATTCCACATAGTAGAACGGGTGCAGGAAGATGTGGAGCTGGCGATGCCAGAGATTCGCCCGCGCGGACTCGTGGCCGGACCAGTCCACGTCGCCGCCGAAGCGGTCCATGAGCGCGAGCCAGGCGGCGGTGCGCTCGGCGCGCGTGTGGCCGGGGTGCGAGTAAATCCAGTGCTGGAACGCGTCCACCGTCGCCATCCACGGGAAGAAACCGATGATGCCTTCGAGGTGCGTCTTGCGCGCGCGGTTCGCCTCAGCGGGCGCGTAGAATTCTTCCAGATGCTGGTTGCCGAGAAGCTCCATCGCCATGCTCGCGACTTCGCAAAACTCAATCGGCGCGCCGCGATAGGCGTAGAGGTCCTCGCCCTTGGCCGCGAGCGTGTGGAAGGCGTGGCCAGCCTCGTGGAGCATGGTCTCCACGTCGCGCTGCACGCCCACGGAGTTCATGAAGATGAACGGCAGCCGCGCCTCGGCGAGCGTGGATTGGTAGCCGCCGGGGGCCTTGCCTTTGCGATTCGCAAGGTCGAGCAGCTTCAAGTCGCGCATCTGTGCAAAGCCGTCGGCAAGCTCCGCGTCGAGTTTGTCAAAGACGCGCTGCGTGCGCGTGACCATGTCGCCAACGTCGGTGAAAGGCCGGAGCGGCGCGCGGTTCAGCGGGTCCACGGCGGTGTCCCACGGGCGCAGCGCGTTCACGCCGAGTTGGCGTTTGCGCTCGGCCTGCAAGTGGCGCACGACGGGCATGAACTCCGTGTCCACGGCGGAGTGGAACTTGAGACAATCCGCCGCCGTGTAGTCGAAGCGGCCCTTCGCGCGGAAGGCGTAGGCGAGGTAGTTCGGGAAGCCGGCGTTGCGGGCGATCTGCTCGCGCACCTTGAGCATTGCCTCGAACTGTTCCTCAAACTTGTCCGCCTCCTGCAAACGCCGTTGCGCGACGAGCGTCCACGCCTCCTCGCGCAGCGCACGATCCGGCTCTTCGAGATGGCGGCCCATCTGGACGAGGGTTTTCTCCTCGCCACGGAAGCTGACCGTCAGCGAGCCGGAGAGCTTCTGATACTGCTGGCCGAGCCTGGCCTCTTCCGTTTGAAGCGGGACGTTCTCCTCGCGGAACAGCTCGACGAGCAGGGCGGTGTCGCGGTCGAAAACCCCGTAACGGCGTTTGTCCAGCTGCGCGCGGAGCGGGTGGGCGAGGAACAGCTTCGCCAGGCTGAACTGGCGGGGCTTCAGCTCCGGCTCAACCTTCTCGACGAAGTGCAGGTAGGCCGCCTCCGCCTCCGGACTGTCCGTGTGACAGGTCATCGCGATGTAGCGCTGGCTGCCCTCCTGGTCGAGCGCGGCGGCGAGTTCGCCCTGGTCGAGGATCCACCGCTCGAAGTCGGCGGGCGTCCGGCATTGCGCGGCACGGGTGTCGAGCCGGTCGAAGAGCGGCGCGATCTGGCTCCAGTCACCGAGGTCAATCTGCGCGGGCACAAAGCGGCGCGGAGCGTGGACGGGAAGGTTTGCGAACGGCAGCAGATTCATGGCGGCAGAGAGTGGCGGAAGCGCTGGAAGCACAGAAGCGAATTTTGCCGCGGAAGCGGACCTCTCCGGCGGGATTGTGCGACGGCCACCGCGATGGTTTCACCGTGGACATCAAGACCGACATGTTTGATCCTCTGCGCTGTGGGTGACGGGTTCATAACGAAGGGAAGGTTGCCCGGTTTGCGGAGCGATCTGGCGAACCACAACCTTGTGGCTCTGAACGCCGTTCACGCGGCATTTAACCCACGCAAACGCAACCAGTCACCCACGCCGCACTGCCATAGGGTCTAGGCCGCATGACACGTCCCTCGACAAAGAAGGTCATCAAGATTGCAGCCATCGTTGTATGCGTGCTCATTCTCTTGCTTGTCGTCTTTCCCGGCTACGTTGCCGCGGTCGTCGGCCCACCGCTAGACAGGATTCAGGCTCGTCGCGCATTCTCCCGCGCCAAGACACCAGAGGAGTTGCGCGGGGCAGTTGGTCACTGGGGCGCGTTCTTTCCGTTGCGCGACGGTTCGTGGGTTGCCGTTCGTTACACCGACACACATGCAGCACCGGGTTATTATTGCGCCATTGCACACGACAGCGGTGGGCAGTGGTTCTACAGCAGCCATCACTTTTGTGGCCGGTTTCGCATCTACTTCCAGTTCGAGAAGCGGACGCGAGAGTTAGCAGCGGCCACAGGCGACACCGAGGCAGAGGTTCAGAGCAGCCTGTCGCGACACGATGCACAGATGTTCGGGTTGGCCACCGCCACCAATCTGGCAGCAGCACGAGCGCAGTTGCTTACGATGGGGTTCAGCCAATGACGACGCGGCCTCCTGAATAACAGAGCCTGTAAGTTATTGGGTTGGAACGAGGGTCATGTTGAGGGCTTGGGCTTGGTTCTGGAGGTTTTTGAGGCGGCGGGCGGTGCTGGCCGGGGTGATGGCGAAGGCTTTGGCTTCATCGTAGGGCTGCCCGCTCACGATCATCGCCCAGACAATCCGCGCAGGTGGACTCGCTCGCCGTCAGCAATGCCAGCGTGAGCCAGCAGCCCAGCAATGCTCTTCGCCGTTTCAAAACAAAGCTGCTCGCGTCTGGATTCGCACCGTTGTGGACGCCGTGTGCGTAAAGCGGGCGGGCCGCCCGCGCTCCGGGCGTCAAGCTGCGCTCTCGCGGGGGCGGGTTTGGCGCACTGCCCGGAGCGCCCCTCCCAAGGAGCGCGGCTTTCAAGCCGCAGAGGCGTGCGCAGTCAGTGGTGGTTTCAGCGCACTTTTGCTCCCGGGCTTTCTGCGGCGTGAACGCCGCGCCCCGTTCCGTTCGGGGGGCAGTGCGCGAATGCGCTCCTCTGCGTTCCCCCGCAGGCTTTCGGCTTGCTTGGGCATCGTCGCTTGCTAGCGTCGCCCACCCTGCGACTGCCCGATTCCGCAGTGGTGATGATGCCCATACTGTCGCAAGACATCGCCGAGCCAGTTTTTGAAGCGCGCTTGTCCAAGCGTGGTGGTTCGACCCGGGATCAGAAGGTGAGGCAGCATCTGGCCGGATGGTTCGCCGCCCTGGTGACGATGAGTCTGTGCACCTCCGTGCCGGCCCAGAGTTCCTTTCCCCTCAATCCACCGCCCGCAGGACGTGCGGAGCGGCAGGGTAACGAGGACCCGGAGTCACTCCGCCTGCGGGCGGACGGACTGGCGAAGCGGGGACAAATCAGCGAAGCGCTGGCCGTCGTGAGGAGGCTGCTTCGGTCTGATCCGGCCAGCGTGCAATATCGGCTGCAGGAGGCTCAATACCTCGGCTGGCTGGGCCGCACGACCAGCGCTGGTGAACGCTATGGGCGCTTGATGCAGGAAAATCCCGGCGACGTCGCCGCGCAGGAGGGCTACGGCAACACGCAGCTCTGGCGCGGCAACTGGCACGAGGCGCAGTCGGGCTACGGAAATGCCATCTCCGCTTCCGGCGGGGAGAGTGTCGCCTCGCAGGTGGGTTTCCAGCGTGCGCTCCTGGCTGCCGGTCGCGCGACACCGGCCTACCGGCTGGCCGTGGACTTTGACCGGCGCACGGGGCGGCAGGACGCCGAGGCCGGCCTGTTTCTCGCGGGCATCCATGCGGCTGTGGACAATGACGACGCGGCCTTCGCCCTCGCGAGCCGCCGCACGAGTGATCCTGACGTGCGCCTCCGCCAGACGGCTTTTCAAGCGCAGCGGCTCATTGCGCGCGGGCAGAAGGACGAGGGACTGAACCTCATCGCCGGCTACGCTGAGGCGCACGCGGGTGATTACAACGTGCTGGTCGCCGCCGGTGAAACCTTTGCCACGGCCGGCAAGCCCCGCGACGCGCGCGATTACCTCGAACGCGCCGCGCAGCTCGCGCCGGATCGTGATGAGGCGTTGCTCGGGCTCGCACGGCTGGCCCGGCAGCAGGGCAAACCGCGCGACAGCCTTGCGCTCTACGAGGAGGTGGTCCGTCGCAACCCCGAGTCGTTGACCGGCTGGCTCGGCGTCGCCGACGTGGCGCAATCGCGCGGCGATCTGGACCGCGCCTGGCAGGCGCTCGACTCGGGGCAGCGCGTCGCGCCCGGCTCCGCGCTGGTGTATCGCGAGCGGCTCAAGATCGCCTTCCGGGAAAAGGACGCCGACACGTTTTTCCAGGTCTTGCGCGACTACCAGCGCGCCCAGCCGGCGGATGCGTGGCCCGAGCTGTGGGCGCAGAAGTGGGCCGACGCGCACAACGGAGAAGTGAGCGAGCCGGCGCTGCAAGCCCTGCTTGATCCTCTTGCACCCGAGGTGAGCGGCGAGGCTCTCCGCCTGCTCCAAAAACATTCCGACGTGCCGTTGCGGCAGGCCATGGCCCGGGTGCCCGCCGCTCCGAACGCCGACCTTCAGGACGCCGCGCAGGAGAAGCTGGCCAGGCAGATGCGCGCGGCCAACCCCACCATCATTGGCGTGAGCACGGGTTACGAGTTTGCCACCTTGCAGGACACGACGGGCGCGGGCGCGCGGCTTCAGGAGTGGCACGAGGGCTATCTCGCGGCGTATTGGCGGCAGCAGCTCGGGATGACCGTCTCCGGCGAGTATCGCACGTTCTCCCGTTTCGGCGCGCAGGCGAACCAGATGCTTCTCGGCTGGAACACGCACGTCACGCCGGGCTGGATTCTCGGGCTCGAAGCCGGCGGCGCGTTCAACGGCGGCTTCATCCCGCGCTGGCGGGTCGGTGCGCAGACGGAATATCTGTTCAATGACCAGCTCTCGGCCAGTCTGAGCGTGAGCCATCTGCGGTTCGCGGATGAGCCGGTGCTGCAGATCGTGCCCGGCTTCACCTGGCAGTGGCATCCGCAGTGGTCCTCGCACGCGCGGCTGTATGTCACGCATGACGAGCCCAAGGGCGGGCGCGTCAACACGGGCTTCGCCGGACTGGTGAGCACCACGTGGCAGTTCACGCCGCTTTCGTCCGTGGGCGTGAACTACGCCATTGGCGAGGAGAACGCCACGCAGCTCATCAAGGGCCTCATCGGCGAGAAGAATTTTCAGAGCGCGGGTGTGGACTTCACGTGGGGCATCAACGAGCACTTCAGCCTCCAGCCCAGCTACCGCTACGAGACGCACAATCTCTTCGACCTCCACGCCATCGGCCTGAGCCTGCAGCTTCGTTACTAGTGGGCAGCTCTTTCCTCCAGCCGTAATCCTGATCTTAACCCTGCTTCTTTCATGTCCGCTGAACCCATCCTCGTCACCGGCTCCGCCGGGCGCATCGGACAGGCGGTTGTGAAGGAACTGCTCGCGCAAGGCGAACGCGTGCGGGGTTTCGACCGGGTGCCCGCTCCGGGCGTGGCGGATTCGCATGTTGGCAACCTCACGGATGCGGAGGCCGTCCGGCGCGCCGCCGAAGGCGTGCGGGCGGTCATCCATCTCGCGGCCACGCCGGATGACGCCGACTTCATGACGGAGATTCTCCCGAACAACATCGTCGGGCTTCATCACGTCATGGAGGCCACGCGGCTGGCGGGAGCCAGGCGGCTCGTGCTGGCCAGCTCCGGCCAGGTGAACTGGTGGCAGCGGATGCGCACGGAGCGCGCCATCCACCCGGATGAACCGATCACGCCGCGCTACTGGTATGCGGCGGCGAAGGTTTTTGCGGAAGCCATCGGCCAGGGCTACGCCGAGACGCACGGGTTGAGCGTGATTGCCGTCCGGTTGGGCTGGTGTCCGCGTCCCGGCCAGGAGAAGGAAATCGCCGCGCTCGACTGGGCCAGGGACGTGTATCTCAGCCCGGGAGACGCGGGCCGGTTCTTCCACGCGGCGGTGCGGGCGCCGCTGTCCATCCGTTACGCCGTCGTTCACGCCACGAGCCGGCCGCTCAGCCTGACGCGCTTCGATCTGGAGCCGACCCGGGAGCTGCTCGGCTGGGAACCGCAGGACCGGTGGCCCGACGGCCTGCCGGCGGGAGTGCTGCAGTAAACGGGCGGACCTGGCTCATGATCGAATTCTACGACACGCACGCGCATCTGGATTATCCCGATTTCGCGGCCGAACTCCCCCAGATCGTCGAGCGCGCGGCGGCGGCCGGCATCACGCGCCTGATCAGCATCGGGACGGACCTGGAAAGCAGCGCGCGTGCGGTGGCGCTGGCGGAGCGGTTCCCGGCGGTGTTTGCGGTGGTGGGCTGGCATCCCAACGACGCGGTTCGCGCGCCAGGGGATTTTCGCGCCGAGCTGCGGGAGATGGCACGGCATCCGAAGGTCGTGGCCATCGGCGAGACGGGTCTGGACTACTTCCGGCTGCCCGGCGGGAGCGGCGGATCGGCCGCGGATGATGCGCACGTAAAGTCGCGTCAGGCCGAGGTCTTTCAGCAGCAGCTCGAAGTCGCGGCGGAAACGGGATTGAACTGCGTCATTCACACGCGCGGCGACTGCTTCGAGGAGACGCTCGCGATCCTTCAGCCGTTCGCCGGTCGCGTGCGGGGCGTGTTCCATTGTTTCGTCGGCACGCCGGAGCAGATGCGGCGGGTGATGGCGATGAACTCGCTGGTGAGTTTCACCGGGATCATGACCTTCAAGAACGCGCAAACCGTCCGGGACGCGCTGGCCGCGACGCCGCCGGGCAGCTTCATGCTGGAGACGGACGCGCCGTATCTCGCGCCGGTGCCGTATCGCGGCAAACGCTGCGAGCCGGCCCATGTCCGGGAGATCGCGGCGGCCGTGGCGCAGGTGAAGGGCTGTTCGCTGGAGGAGTTGAGCGCGGCAACGTGCCGGACGGCCCGTGATTTCTTCCCCCGGCTGCATTGAGCCCTGACTCCGAAGCGGGCGGCAACCGTCGGCGAGGGGCGCGGCCTTCAGGCCGCAGAAGCGTGCGCCAGCCAGTGGTGGTTCGAGCGCACTTTTGCTCCCGGGGCTTTCCTCGGCGTCAACGCCGCGCACCGTCAGCGTCTCCTCCGCGTTCCCTGCTTTGGAGTCCTGTCACTCAACAACCCTGACCGGAGTTCCCACCGTCACCAGCTTCAGCAGATGCTCTGCGTTCCAGTTCGCCAGGCGGAAGCAGCCGTGCGATTCCGTGCGGCCGACCTGCTCCGGCGATGGCGTGCCGTGGATGCCGTAGCCGGCCCGGTCGAGGCCGATCCACGCCACGCCCACGGGGTTGTTCGGTCCCGGCGGCAGGATGAGTTTGCGCCCGAGCTTCTGGGCCTCGGGTGACTCGGGGAAAACCTCCGGGTCGAACGTGTAGTTTGGATTTGGAGCGACGACCGCCACATGCAGCTCACCCACGGGCCGCTTCTCCACCCTCGCCGCGATGCTGCACGGAAAATGCGCGAGCAGGTTCGTGTTCGCGTCGAACGCCTGGAGCGTCTTGCCCGTGAGATGAATGACGACGAACGCCGCGCGCGCACGCGGCGGCGGGCAGCCCGCGTTCGGGATGCGCAGCTCCGCGCCGGCCGTCACATTCGTCCAGTCCACGCCGGGGTTCAGCCGCTTGATGAAGAGCGGATGCGCCTGGCCCCGCTCGGCGACCAGTTCGAGAATCGTTTCGTAGTCCAGCGCGCTCTGCTCGGACTTTCCCAGCCACGTGGTGCTCACCGGCTGGAGCCGCGAAATGTCGTTCGAGCCGACCACGTAGTTCGTGAGCGGAGGCAATGTGAGTTGCAACTTCGCCTTCGTCTCAGAATCCGCAGCGCCCGTCTCAACCAGCCCTGCACGAAGCTGGAAAGCCCGGATGGCCGCGCGCGTCTGCGAACCGGTCACACCGTCAAGTGATCCGGAGGAAATCCCTGCGCGCGCCAGCGCCACCTGCACCTCGAACGCGTCCCGCGGCAGCCGGGGGAACGTCGTGCTGTCGGGGACCGGCTCCGTCACGGTGACACGATTGGTCTGCTGGACGCTCGCGCCCATCATCGGGCGGACGTGATTGGTGACCACGCTGACGGGCAGCGTCAGGTTCCCCGTGCCGGGGTCGAACGTCTGGAGGCGTGCCTCCACGGCGGGCGTC
>JBAYGL010000129.1:0-11425 GCA_041666725.1 Limisphaerales bacterium | reverse complement strand
CTGGCGCGGGTGCTGTGGCACCTGCTCAAGTTCAAGGAGCCGTTCAAGCCCGAGGTGTTCGCCCGGGAGGCGGAGAGGATGCAGCGCAAGAGGCTGGCCCGCCTCCACAACCTGGCCACCGCACTTAACTAGCACCTTGTTCCCAACCGATGACTTGCGCGTCTAGTTTCTCAGGAGCTGGCGCATTCGGAAGTTGCGGTCAAGAAGGTTCATCGTCTCTGAGTATCTCCCATCGGAGAAACTCTGCGATCGCAGCGGGAGTCGGACTCGCTGCTGCGGAACGTGGCGCCTCGCGCTCCCACTCTCGATCTCGGGAGAGCTGTTTGTGCAGCCTCTCGAACTCGTAGAAGATCGTGTCGTCGGAGAGGTCGCGACGGATGTGCGTGATGTAAGGTCGCAAGGCGTGCCAGTAGTTGCAGACATCGATGGAAAAGGTGGCGAGAACGAGACTCGGCTCGATGTAGCCGCGCCGGGTGAGGTGCCCGAGCGTCTCGAAGAACACGAGAACGGTGTCGTCGAGGTGACGCGTGTTGGGATCGGCGAGCAGCGTCCGAGCGAGTTTGGCGCGCTTGCGGTGCATGCCCGCTGACTCGTATTGGGCGGTCAACTGGAGGAAAAGCTGAGAACTGGTTAGCTGCCGGGAGGCGCGAATCTGCCACCAGACTGCGAACAGCGCACAGCCGACGGCAGCCCAAGCGCCCCAAGCGGTAAATGCTACGTAGAAAGCGTCTGTCATAATGGCTTCAGAGAGAACACGGGAAGCGGCCTAGACCCAAGCTCAACGACTCGGCCCACGGGACGCGCCGACTGCAACCGCAGTGCGATGCCGCCGTTAGATACGGCACCCTTGTTAGGCCACCGGCTTCTGCTGTTCAGGTCTCGCATATCGTGACAAGTAGAGTATCGCACCACCTCCGATAAAGCACGCGGAAGTGTCGCCGTAAAATGGAAATGGTGGGAGTGAAAGACGTAATCCGTGAACCAACAGGATGACGCCTTCCACCAACATCAATCCGCCAAACCAAGGAATCGCAGCATGAAATCTCTGTGGCCAGATCATGAGCACGAAATACCAGCAGCCAATCAGTGCGAATGCGCCCGCTGCCATGCGCAACCAGTAATCAAGCATCCGGTCGTAAGGAATCGGGTGAGCGCCTAAACCCTGCAACGCGTCCGCAGCGGCTGACCAACTGAGGAAAACTCCAACCAACGAAATCCCCCATGCGAAGGCGGCAAAGCCGAGAAACAATCGCAAGAGTCGAAGGTGCATAGTGGCCTAATATTGTGATTGAGCGACTGGATTGTCGTTCATCAGGGTCATCGGGGAGGAGGCTAAATCTTGGTCAACGCCTTGTCCAGCAGGCTGCTTGTGCTTCAGCCGGAACGATGCAGTTCAATGCAGCGTTCCGCTCAACGCAAAGGCGCAGAGGACGCGGAGAAACGCAAAGATCGCGCGGCCGGGCTCGATTCACCTTTCAGTGCTCCAACTCTTCTCTTCTCCGCGAACCTCTGCGTCCTCTGCGCCTTTGCGTTGGACAGACATCGGTCGTTATCAACGGCATCGTTCCGGCTCAGAGCTTCCGGTGGTTCGCCGCGCCGACGGGGATGTCCTTCGGCGCCTCGACCAGCAGGCGCTTCACATCGGCCACGAACTCGCGCACGTCCGTCTCCGTCGTGTCCCATGCGCACATGAGGCGGCAGCCGCCCTGGCCGATGAACGTGTAAAACTTCCAGCCCGCCGCCCGCAGCGCGATGATGAGCCACGGCGGCATCTCGATGAAGACGGCGTTGGCCTGGCGCGGGAACATGAGGCGCAGCCCGGGCAGCTTCACCAGCTCGTCGTGCAGCAGCGCGGCCATGGCGTTCGCGTGGCCGGCGTGCCGCAGCCACGCGCCGTCCTTGAGCATCCCGACCCACGGCGCGGAGAGGAAACGCATCTTCGACGCGAGCTGGCCGGCCTGTTTGCAGCGGTAGTCGAACTCGTGCGCCAGCTCGCGGTTGAAGAAGACGACGGCGTCGCCCACGAGCGTGCCGTTCTTCGTGCCGCCGAAGCACAGCACGTCCACGCCCGCCTCCCACGTCACCTCGCGCGGCTTGCAGCCGAGCGACGCGACGGCGTTGGCGAAACGCGCGCCGTCCATGTGCAGCTTGAGGCCGAGCTGCTTGGTCCGCGCCCAGATGGCCTTCAGCTCGGCGACGGAATAGACCGTGCCCAGCTCGGTGGATTGCGTGACGCTCACGGCGCGGGGCTTGGGGTAATGCACGTCCGTCCGTTTCTTCACGAGCCGCTCGATGCCGGCGGGATCAATCTTCCCGTTCTCGCCTGCCAGCGTGAGCACCTTCATGCCGTTGGAAAAAAACTCCGGCGCGCCGCATTCGTCCGTCTCCACATGGGCGGTCTCGTGGCAGAGCACGCTGTGGTAGGACTGGCCGAGGGACGCGAGCGAGAGGGAATTGGCGGCGGTGCCGTTGAAGACGAAGAACACCTCGCACTCCATCTCGAAGGTCTCGCGCAGCATGTCGGCGGCCTGGGCGGTCCACGGGTCGTCGCCGTAGCTGGGCGCGTGGCCGCGGTTGGATTCTTCGAGTGCCTGCCAGGCTTCCGGGCAGACCCCGGCGTAGTTGTCGCTGGCGAAGTGGCGTCGCGCGGCTTGCATGGTGCCGGATGATGGGCGGGCGGCTTGAGCCTTGGCAAGACCGCCGGGGCGCATCTTGGCACTGCCGCCGAAGCGGAGCTGGCGCGGACGCCACGCAGCGCCGGCCACATGCCGGCCATCGGCACGCGGACGGTGGATGAGTCGGGGGTTCGTTTGTTGCGTGACTGGATTGCACAAGTGGCTTCACCAGGAGCTGCGGGTGCCGGGTTCGGTGTCCCGCCTTCAGGCGGTCCCTCGCCCGAACCGCCTGAAGGCGGGACACCAAGCGCAGCGCTCGCGTTGGCGCTTGGTTGGGAGAAGCTGGATTCAGCAGCGCGCGCCGGCACGCACGGCGAAAGCCGGGACTTCGGGCCTGATCTCACCGACATCCGGCGCAAATACGACCGCGCCGCGCTGCTCACCCACATCGCCCGGCCGAACCTCGTCGTCGCGCCGGAACACCGGACGCATTCGGTTCTTTTCCGGGATGACACCGAGCTGACCGGCTTCCTCTGGAAGCGCACGGCCACGGAGTTTTGAGGCGGGAGAATTGGGGATGGTCCGGGCGGCGGCTGCAGAAGCAATCCCGGCATCTCTGTTCGGATTGAATCGCCCGGCCTCGTCAGCCATCTATCTTCTGCATCCATGAACTGCCTGCGTCCAGCTTTGCTCGGCCCACTCGCCCTCGCCGTGTGGTGCGGTCTCGTCGGCACGACGGCAGAACCCAAGGCCCCGGCGAAAAAATCCGGCCCGCCGCCCACTCCCTGGTCCTTCCTGCCGCTCCGTGAAACGCCCGTGCCCAAGGTCCGCAATGCCAGGTGGCCGCAAACCCCGGCAGACCGCTTCCTCCTCGCGAAGATGGACAAGGCCGGCGTGAAGCCCGCCGCTCCGGCCGACCCGCGCACGTTGACCCGCCGCCTTTCCTTCGACCTCACAGGACTCCCGCCCACTCCGGAGGAAGTCGAGGCCTTCGTCCGCGAGTGTTCCCCAATCGGCAATCGGCAATCGGCAATCGCCAATGCCGTTGACCGCCTCCTCGCCTCCCCTCATTACGGTGAACGCTGGGCCCGCTACTGGCTCGATCTCGCGCGCTACGTGGATGAGACCGCCTCGTGGCTGGAGAAGACCGGCGGCGCGCACCTCTACCGCGACTGGGTCATCAAGGCCTTCAACGACGACATGCCCTACGACCAGTTCGTGATGCGGCAAATCGCAGCCGACCGGCTCATCGAAGAAGCCGGGTCCAAAGCCCAAAGTTCAAAGCCCAAAGCCGACGCTGCTCCGGAGAAGTCGCCCGCCTCTCAACTTTCAACCTTCAACTCTCAACCGTCGCGCAGCGACATCGTCGCGCTCGCCTTCCTCGGCCTCGCGCCGACTTACTGGAAGGAACTCCAGCTCCCGCCCGAACTCATCAAGGGCACCGTCGCCGACGAATGGGAGGAGCATGTGGACACCCTCAGCCGCACCTTCCTCGGCCTCACGCTCGCCTGCGCGCGCTGCCACGATCACAAGTCCGACCCCATCACCGCCGCCGACTACTACGGCATCGCCGGCGTCTTCGCGAGCGTGCGCCACGCCGAGGTGCCCACGATGGGCGACCAGTTCTGGCTGCCGGTGAAGAAGGCCCGCGAGTCCGTCGCCGCGCTTGAAAAACAACGCGACGATTTGAAAAAGAAAAAGCCCGCGCCCGCCGACCTCACCAACCAGGTTGCCGTCATCGAGCAGAAAATCACCGGCCTCAAGTCCGCCACGCCGCACTACAACATGGCGATGGCCACGGCCGTCGAGGACGCCGCGCTCTTCGTCGTCGCCGCCGACAACAAGAAGGGCACCAAGCTCGACTTCCAGCCCGGCAAGGCCCGCGACCTTGAGTTGATGAAGCGCGGCGATCCGAACAACACCGGCGACGTCGTCCCGCGCCGCTTCCTCTCCGCCTTCCCCGCGAAGGACGGCCAGCCCCGCCGCTTCACCACCGGCAGCGGACGCCTTGAGCTTGCCCAGGCCATCGTGCAGGAAGCCGCGCCGCTCACCGCGCGCGTCATTGTGAACCGCGTTTGGAAATACCACTTCGGGCGCGGCATCGTGGACACGCCGAGCGAGTTTGGCCTGAGCGGCGAAGCGCCGTCGCATCCCGAGTTGCTCGACGACCTCACCGCGCGCTTCATCAAGCACGGCTGGTCCATCAAGTGGCTGCACCGCGAAATCCTCCTCTCTGCCGCGTGGCAGCAAAGCTCCCTCGCGCCCGACTCCGAGAAGCGCGACCCGGAGAACAAGCTCTTCGCCCGGATGCCGCGCCATCGCCTGGACTTCGAAGCGTGGCGCGACACCACGCTCGCCGTTGCCGGCACGCTCGACCGCAGCTTCGGCGGTGTCGCCACGCCGCTCACGTCCGAGAAAAACCTCCGCCGCACGCTCTACGGCACCGTCAACCGCCACGAGCTGGAGCCGATGCTGCGCATCCACGACTTCCCCGACCCCGCCGCGCATAGCGCGTCCCGCACCGAGACTGCCACCGCGCTGCAAATGCTCTTCTCGCTGAACAGCCCCTTCCTCCTCGCCCAGGCCGACGCCTTCGCCGCGCGCCTGGAGAAGGAAGCCGGCCCGACCGTGGACGACCGCGTCACCCGCGCCCACGCCGTCCTCTTCCAACGCCCCCCGACCGCGAAGGAAATCGCCATGGCCACCCGCTTCCTCGCCGGCCGCGAGACGGACAAGAAAGCGTGGTCCGAATACGCCCAAGCCCTGCTCGCCAGCAACGAAACGCAGTTTGTGGATTGAGGGATGAACGCGCCCCACTACCAGCCGCTCCCGTCTCCGGCCAATGGCTTCCGACCTCTGCCGGGTGGAACGGGCCACCGGCCCGTTGCGGCGGGCGACCCGCCCGCCGCCCGTGCGTGCGCCGGGAGCGCTGCAAGGAGTTCGAAAGTTTTCTGTGCCGAAACTCGGCGGCAAGTTGCCGCCGAGAACGGCCAAGTTGGCCGTTCCACCGGGGCAGAGTTCGACCGCTCTCGTTCCGTTCGGGGAATCGCTACGGCAGTGCCGGCAGCTTGCAGCCGCCGTCCGTCGGCCACGGAAGGGAAGGAGTTGCTATTGAGTGCGACACGGGCGCACGCATCCAGCCACGGCGGAGCCGTGCCAGCTATTAGCCGGGGGGTGAGCGACAGCGACACCCCCGGACTCGCGGCAAAACACCAAGCACCCCTGAGGGGTGCCAGATTGACCGCACGCGACGGACGGAAGCTAGCACCCCTCCGGGGTGCTCTCCCAATCGCGCGCCATACCGGGGGTGTCGTCGCTGCGCTCCTCAACCCCCGGCTACTGGCTGGCAGCCTTTCAGGCTGCTTTGCGGCGGGGAGCACGCTCGGCCTGCCAACGGCGTGTGCCGTTTGCGAGCCTTCTCCCTTCGCGGAGCGAGGGGAGAAGGTGGCCGGAGGCCGGATGAGGGGTTTCCTCCCCGTAGGAGACGACGTGAGGAGTCTCACTTCAAATGCCGACTGCCGGATGCGGAATGCGGAACCCAGTCAGAGCCTCCTCACGTCGGCTCCTACCAGCCAAGGCAACCCCTCACCCCGGCCCTCTCCCCTTGCTCCGCAAAGGGAGAGGGAGGGGACATTCGGCTCCATCAGTGCGGAGAACTGCGGGACCGTTTCGTGTGCAAGGAAGCCCTCGTGTTCGGCGCGAGGGCGCGCCGAACAGCAGCCGGGGCGGCTGCGGTCCACAATGCACCTTCTTGACGGAAATAGCAGCGTGATCACAAGAAAGCGTGGTCTGAATGCGCCCACGCCTTGCTGGCCAGCAACGAAACGCAGTTTTGTGGGTCGAGAAGCCTTGTTGCCACCGCCGTCAGACTAAAATAGAATTTCTTGAGTCCGTGAAAAGCCATCAAAAGCTCAACTTTGGCCACATTTTCATTCTTTTGTGGCTGCTATTTTGCATATGGCTGATTTGGTTGAAGCCGTCGCCAAGCGACGGGCCTTCCTTGGAGCAACAAACGCTTGTCGACAAGGCGTTCAAGAAGATTCCCGAGTGTAAAGCGCTTGGTGACAAAGCAATTTTCAGAACCGGAAAAGTCCTCGCTTGGAATCTTGATGATGGTTCCTTTCATCGTGTCAAGAATCTGCTTGATGGTGCTGTCTGGCATTCCAAAGGCTCAGGGCCAATTACAGTATTTTTAGTAACTACGGCGAATCGGGAGGAACTGGGCACATACTCTCAGTCTCGGAAAGCAGCCTATCGTGAGTGGGTAGATGTCTTTGTGATAGCGTTTCCAAACGTCACGGACAGTGGAACGGCGGTAGGTGTTTATCAGCTAAAAAGCGACCCTCCTAAATCACGCTTAGTTAGTTACAGGCCAGAATACGGTGGTTCAGCAGAGCCGATTGCCAAATGGATCAACGCCTTGCCAGCAAAATAGAATTTTGCTCTGGCGACTTACCAACCACTCACCACTCCATGAACCCTCCCCTCTCCCGCCGCGACGCCATCGCCCGCTTCGGCGGCGGTCTGGGCACGCTGGGCTTGCTGGCGTCGCTGCCGGGCGTGGCGTCGGCGTTGCCGAATGCCGCGTCGCCCATGCGCGCCTTGCCGCACTTCCGGCCGCGTGCCAAGCGGGTCATCCACCTGTTCATGAACGGCGGGCCGTTCGGCCCGGACTTCTTCGACCCCAAGCCGGACCTGACCAAGTTCGCCGGGCAGCGGCCCGAGGGCGCGGACTTGCGCACGGAGCGGCCCACGGGCGGCCTGCTGCCGGTGCCGTTCAAGTTTTCGAACCACGGCAAGTCCGGCCTGCCGGTCAGCGACCTGCTCCCCCTCACCGCGCAGTTCGCCGACGACCTCTGCGTGCTGCGCAGCGTATACACGGACAACCCGAACCACGGCCCCGCGCTGCTCCTGATGAACAACGGCACGATGACGCCGCGCGTCCCCGCGATGGGCGCGTGGTGCAGCTACGGCCTCGGCACGGAGAACCAAAACCTCCCGAGCTACGTTGTGCTGTGCCCCGGCCGGCCCGTGCGGTTTTCCATCCTGTGGACGAGCGCGTTCCTGCCGTCGCAGCACGGCGGCAGCTACATCAACCACTCGAACCTCGACCCCAAGGCGATGATTCCGTGGCTGCACAATCCGCGCACGCCGGCGGACGCGCAGCGCAAGCAGCTCGACTTGCTGGCCGAGATGAACCGCGAACACCTCGCGGCGCGCGGCGGCGCGGACGCGGCCTTGCAGGGACGCATCGAGGCGATGGAGACGGCCTATCGGATGCAGTTCGCGGCGACGGACGCCTTCGACATCACGCGCGAGCCGGCGGCGGTCCGCGAGACTTACGGCAAGGGGCACTTCGCAAACGGCTGCCTCATGGCGCGCCGCCTCGCCGAGCGCGGCGTGCGGTTCGTCCAGGTCTATTACGGCGACGGCCAGCCCTGGGACACGCACTCCAACCACGACAATTCAACACGCAAGCTCGGCACGGACATCGACCGGCCCATCGCCGCGCTGCTCGGCGACTTGAAGCAACGCGGTCTGCTCGAAGACACGCTGGTCGTGTGGGGCGGCGAGTTCGGGCGCACGCCGGTGAGCGAGAACGGCAACGGCCGCGACCACAATCCGCACGGCTTCTGCATGTTTTTCGCGGGCGGCGGCGCGCGGGGCGGCATGAGCTACGGCGAGACGGACAACTTCGGTTTCAAGGCGGCGGAGAAGCGCATGCACATCCACGACGTGCATGCGACGCTGCTGCACCTGCTGGGCGTGGATCACGAGCGGCTGACGTTCCGCTACGCCGGCCGGGACTTCCGCCTGACGGATGTGCATGGGCAGGTGGCGCGGGAGATTCTGGCCTGACGCTGATCGAACGCCGGTCTCCGACCCGGCGTGAACATCGGATGCATGAGCGCGCCGGGTCGGAGACCGGCGCTCCGCAGACGAATGCCGGACCGGAAAAGACTTTGAACCAAGCCTGCCTTCAGTTTCTCTCTCTTCGCGTTTGCGCGAACCATGCCCGCCATCGAAGTCCACGGCCTGACGAAGGCCTTCCGCACCTACAAGAAGCAGCCCGGTTTCCGGGGTGCGGTGCGCGGGCTGTTCAAGCGCGAGTATGAGCAGACGCTCGCGGCGCGCGAGGTGAGCTTCAAGGTCGAGGAGGGCGAACTGGTCGGCTTTCTCGGGCCCAACGGCGCGGGCAAGACCACTACGCTCAAGATGCTCGCGGGCCTTTTGTATCCCACCAGCGGCACGGCGAATGTGCTCGGCTACGTGCCCTGGGAACGCGCGGACGGCTACCGGCGGCAGTTCGCGCTGCTGCTCGGGCAGAAGAACCAGTTGTGGTGGGACCTGCCGGCGCGTGAGTCGCTGGAGCTGAACGCGAAGATCTACGGCATCGAGCGCGACGTGTTTGAGCGCACGGTCGGCGAGTTGACCGAGCTGCTTGATGTCAAAGACAAGCTCAACGTGATGGTGCGCGAGTTGTCGCTCGGCGAACGGATGAAGATGGAGCTGACGGCGGCGCTGCTGCACCAGCCCAAGGTGCTTTATCTCGACGAACCGACCATCGGCCTCGACGTGGTGTCGCAGAAGAAGGTCCGCGAGTTTCTCCGCCACCACAACGCCACGCGCAAGACGACCATCCTGCTCACGAGCCATTACATGACGGACATCCAGGAGCTGTGCCAGCGCGTCATCATCATCGACAAGGGCACGATCTTCTTCGATGGCCGGCTGAGCGAAGTGATTGATCGTTTTGCGGATTTCAAGCTCGTGACCATCGAGTGCGAGCCGGGGCCGGCGCGTTCGGCGGAGTCGCTCGCGCAGTATGGCGAGCTGATCGGGAGCGTTCCCGGCACGGTGAAGCTCAAGGTGAAGCGCGACCGCATGGTGCCGGTGTGCAAGGCGCTCTTTGACGCGCTGCCCGTGCGGGACATCGACATCCAGGAGGTGCCCATCGAGGACATCATCCGCGAGCTGTTCGCGAGGAAGGGTGGTTGAGGGCCGTTCGGACGGGGGCGGATGCGACAAATGACGATGCCCGGATTTTTTCCGATTGCGCGGGCGGGTTGCAGGACTAGATTGCCCGGCGTGAACGGCCTCCGGGAATTCTTCCAGTTGCGCGGCAGCAGCGACGGAACCGGAGTTGTCCTGGGAGGTGATTACGTCGCGCTCTTCATGCTCGCGCTGCTTTTCCTGATCCTTGCAGTCGGAGCCTTGTTCGTCTGGATGGCGACGCGTCATGCCCGCGAGAGGCAGGCATGGGCCGCCGCCGGTCAGCCTCCGCGTCCGCACCGCCGCTGGCCGGAGGCCGCCGCCTTCCACCCGGAATTCTTCGATTCGCCCTGCCGCTGGATAGCCATCCGCACCACCGAACCGCGCGCGGTGCAGAAGGCCCTCAGGCTGGCCAATCCCACGATCTGCACCTGGGCGGAGGGCATGGCCGAGGCGCGTGACCGCCGGCTCTTCATCACCCCGCCGATAGGCGAGTGGGTGCTCGTCGTCGGGCCCGGCCTGCCAGATCCGGGTGATGACGTGGACGAGTGCTACCATTTGCTGGTCGGTCTCAGCCGCAAGCTCGGCCTCGTGCAGTTCTTCAGCCTCAACCGCGCGCTCGGCCACCATGCCTGGGCGCGGCTCGATTCCGGCGAGGTCCTGCGCGCCTATGCGTGGGCCGGCCACGTCGCGTGGAACCAGGGCCCGCCCAGCCCGGCCGAACTGGGCCTTGGCATGTGCTGCTACGAGTATTTCGAGCCCGTCGAAAAGGCGTGGGGCGAGACGCACGACCCGGTCTTGCAAAACCTGGAGCGGCTTCCCATGCTGGCCGCGCGCTGGAGCGTGGACCCGGCCGCGCTCGACGAACGGCATTTTGCCACCGGGCGCGGGATTGTCGGGGAAATGACCTGATGCCGCCGGACCGGCGGTCAACGAAAGGCAGCCTATGTCACTCGAATCCGCACTCGACGAATATCCCAGGGAACTGAAGGTGCGCGACGGCATGACGTGCCGCCTGCGTCCGCTGGAACCGGATGACCACGTTGCGTTCCACCGCTTCTTCACCTCGCTGAATCCCCCGGAGCTGCTCTACATCAAGCACCGCGTCACCGAGCCGGAAGTCGTGCGCGCATGGTGCGAGTCCATTGACCTGGGCCGCAACCTCCCGCTTCTCGCGTGGGATGGCGACACGGTCATCGGCGTCTGCACGCTCCACCAGTCGCTTGGCGGCTGGAAGCGGCACATCGGGCGCGTCAGCATCCATGTGCATCCGCAGTTTCGCGGGCACGGCCTGGCACAGGCGCTTGTGAACGAGATGGTTGAAATCGCCCGCGCATGCAGCCTCGAAAAGCTGGAGGCGGAATTCATCGGCAAACAGGAAAATGCGATGAAGATGTTCGGCCTCCTTGGCTTCGGTGAACTCGTCCGCCTGCCCGACTACGTGAAGGACATGCAGGCCATCACCCACGACTACGTGCTCATGGGCCTCGACCTGCTCACGGATGACGAATACGCCGGGGTGGGCTGAGGGGCTGTCTGCGCCCCGGGCGACTCGCAGGGGGTCGCGCCGGCAAGGGTGCTTGGTCTGAACGCGGGTTTCGCGATCAGGGCGGCGCGAGCCGATTGCTCACTTCCCGTTTGACGCGCCGCCGGGTTCTGAAAGCATCCCCGGATGAAGCCGCTCATCCGCTCCGCCCGGGCTGTTGCCCTCATCGTCCTCTTCGCCGCGTCCTTCGCCCGCGCCGAGGTGAACGTCGTCGAGAAAGTCGCCGCCGATGTTTATTTCCACGAGGGCGACATCGGACGCCACGGCCATT